>VGDA01000004.1 GCA_016869915.1 Alphaproteobacteria bacterium | reverse complement strand
CTGGCGGATCGGCTTGACCTGGTTGCGCATGAACAGGAAGGCGATGGCGAAGAACAGGATCGAGGACCCGACCATCCACAGGATCATCACGTAGGACGTCGTGGTGAAGACCCGCTCGCGCGGGAATGTGATGGCCATCACGCCGTTGTCGACCTCGACCTCGACCGCGACGTTTCGGGGATGGCTCCAGACGTCGAGCGCGAAGGGCCTGCCCACGCGTTCGCGCATCGCGTCGACCAGGCGGCGCTCGAGTATGCCGCCGCCATCCTCGGTCATCGGCTGGTCGATCCGCGTCGCGATCCTGAATTCCGACGCGAGCCCGAGGCGGGCGGCGGAGGCCGCGAGCGCGGCCGCGCGGCCGTCGGCGTCGGGTGCGCGCTGCCACGCGTCGATCGTGAGGCTGATCTCCCCCGCGACCGCCTGCGTGAGGCGCCGCGTCACGGTCTCCCAGACGCGGTCGTAGAAGACGAAGATCGCCACTGCCTGCACCAGCACGAGCGGCAGCACGATGATGAAGACCGCGCGTCCGAAGAGGGAGCGCGGCAGGAGCGGCTTCAGGGAGGCGGGCATGTCAGCCGGTCCTCAGCACGTAGCCCGCGCCGCGCACGGTCTGGAGCCAGCGCGGGTTGCGCGGGTCGTCCTCGATCTTGCGGCGCAGCCGCGTGACCTGGACGTCGATCGTGCGCTCGCCGCCGTCGACATGGGCGCGCGCGATCAGCTCCTCGCGCGACACGGCGCTGTCGGCCTTCTCGGCGAGGGTGTGGAGCAGCGCCGCCTCGGCCGTCGTCAGCCGCACATGCGCGCCGTCGCGCGTCAGTTCGTCGCGCGCGAGGTTGAAGGTGAAGGGGCCGAAGGCGATCCGCGCCGGTGCGACGGGCGGCGGCGGCGCGCGGCGCAGGATGGCGCGGATGCGCAGCAGCAACTCGTCCGGCTCGAAGGGCTTGGCCAGGTAATCGTCCGCGCCGGAGCTGAGGCCGGCGATGCGGTCCGCGGGCTCGGCGCGCGCGGTGAGCAGCAGTACCGGGAGCCGCGTCGCCGCGCGCAGGTGGCGCGTCAGGTCGAGGCCGGACTCGCCGGGCATCATCACGTCGATCACGGCGATGTCGAAGGCAAAGGAGGCAAGGCGCGCGCGCGCCTCCGCGGCATCGGCGGCGGTCGTCACGGTGAAGCCGTGCCGCGCGAGGAACTGGCGCAGCAGCTCGCGAAGGCGCGCGTCGTCGTCGACGACCAGGACATGCGCGCCCTCGCTCACGGCGCGGCCCCGCGGCGCGGGCGTGCGGCTGTGCCGGGGCGATGTCGGGTCGGCTGCTTGGCGGCAGTCATGGCGCTCATGGATGCCGCGCCATCGTGGCGCGGTCGTGGCGGGAGGCTGGTCCTGTATCGCCCAGCCCGGGCCGCGCCGCAATGGGCGGCCCGGTCAGCGCGGGGCATCCCAGCGGGCGGCGGCGTCGTCGTCGCTGGCGCGCGCCTCGACCCAGCGCTCGCCGGCATCCGTCGCCTCGAGCTTCCAGAACGGGGCGCGCGTCTTCAGGAAGTCGATGAGGAACGCGCAGGCGTCGAAGGCGGCCTGGCGATGGGCCGACGCGGCGGCGCAGAGCACGATGCGGTCGCCCGGCTCCAGGCGGCCGAAGCGATGGACGACCAGCGTGGCCTCGAGCGGCCAGCGGGCATGGGCCTCGGCGCTGATGCGCCCGAGCTCGCGCTCGGTCATGCCCGGGAAATGCTCCAGCGTCATCGCGCCGACGCGGGCATCGCCATGGATGTCGCGGACCAGCCCGAGGAAGCTCGTCATGCCGCCGACGCCAAGCCTGCCGCGTGTCAGGGCGTCGAGCTCGGCACCGACGTCGAAGTCCTCGCGCTGGACCTTGACCAGCATCCGCGGCGTTGGCGCGGACATGCCTAGCCCCCCGTGACTGGCGGGAAGAGGGCGACCTCGTCGCCGTCCCGCACGGGGTGGTGGAAGGGCACGTATTCCTGGTTCACCGCGACGCGCACGACGGAGAGGTCGCGCAGCGCCGCGGCATGGCCGGGCGAGCGCGCGCGCAGGAACTCCAGCAGCCCCGCCACGTCTGAAACCTCGGGCGGGAGCGTCACCTGCTCCTCGGTCTTGCCGACGCGGGTGCGGAACCAGGCGAACCAGAGGATCTTCATGTCAGCTCACGCGCCCAGTTCGCCGAAGGGGATGAAGTCGACCATCGCCCCTGCCGAGACGTCGGTCAAATCCTCGGGCAGCTCGAGCAGGCCGTGGCTGGCGACGAGGGAGGTCAGGATCCCCGCGCCATCGCGCGGGAACTTGCGCGCGACGGGCGCGCCGTCGGCGTCGCGCTCGATCGTCGCGCGCAGCCATTCGCGCCGCCCGCGCTTCTTCGAGAGGGCGGTCGCCGTCGGCACGCGGAAGGCGAGCGGCTGGCGCGGCGCGGCGCCGGCCATCGCGAGCAGCACCGGACGGGCGAAGCGCATGCAGGTGACCATCATGGCGACGGGGTTGCCGGGCAGGCCCACGAAGGCCTTGCCGCGCACCTGGCCGAGCGCGACCGGCCGTCCGGGCCGTATGGCGAGGCGCCAGAAATGCAGCGAGCCGAGGGTCCCGACCGCGGCGCGGACATGGTCCTCCTCGCCGGTCGACATGCCGCCCGAGGTGACGATCGCGTCGGCCTGGGCGCTCGCGCGCTCGAGCGCGTCGCGCACCGCGTCCAGCCGGTCCGGAACGATGCCGAGGTCGATCGCCTCGCAGCCGAACTGCTCGACCAGTGCCA
The DNA here is from genome assembly GCA_016869915.1 of Alphaproteobacteria bacterium. Classification (GTDB taxonomy): domain Bacteria; phylum Pseudomonadota; class Alphaproteobacteria; order CACIAM-22H2; family CACIAM-22H2; genus CAIOSQ01. The sequence goes on along the minus strand of VGDA01000004.1, from coordinate 26,702 downwards.
GCAGCGCCGCGCGGTTGGCGTCGAAGACCTTGCCGGCGGACGGGGGCGCGCCCGGTTCCACCAGCTCGTCGCCGGTCGAGAAGACGGCGACGCGCAGGCGCCGGCGGACGCACAGCCGGGTGCGCCCGATCGATGCAGCCAGGCCAAGGTCCTGGGCGCGCAGCCACGCGCCGGAGGAAAGGATGGTCGCGCCCTCGGCGATGTCCTCGCCTCGCTTGCGGCGATTGGCGCCCCGGCGGATGCCCGGCGGAAGCACCACCGCGTCGCCGTCCTCGCGGGCGTCCTCCTGCATGAAGACGGTGTCCGTGCCGGCAGGCATCGGCGCGCCGGTGAAGATGCGCACCGCCGTGCCGGGCGCGGCGGCACCGGGCAGCGCCTGGCCGGCGGCGACGCGCGCCGAGACGGGCAGCCGCGTCGCGCCCTCCGCGGCGAGGTCCGCGAAGGCGACCGCGTAGCCGTCGACCGCGGCGTTGTCGTGGGGGGGCACGTCGCGCGGCGCGGCGACGTCCTCGGCGAGGATGCGCCCGCGCGCGAAGCGCAGGGCGACGTCCTCGATCCCCGCGACGCAGGAGACGCGCGCGGCGAGGATCGCGAGCGCCTCGTCGGCGCGCATCAGCTCGCCGCCGAAGGCGAAGCAGTCGTCGGAAAGCTGGGCCATCGCGCCGTCCTCAGGCGCCGCGGGCGGCGCCGAGGCCGCAGCGGCCGACGACGAAGCCGGCGATGGCCTCGACGTCGTCGAGCGGAAGCACCGGGACGGACAGCCCCTCGAGCCGCGCGTCGGAGGCGACCGCCACCACGCGCGGGTCGCTCGCCGCGAGCAGCGGCTTGCCGATCGTCGGGCGATGGACCTCCAGCTTGTCGTGGGCGTGGTGCTTGAAGCCTTCGATCAGGAGGAGGTCTACCGGCGACATGCGCGCGACGAGTTCCTCCACCGTCGGCTCCGGGGCGCCGCGCAGCTCGTGCATGAGCGCGAAGCGGTTGGCGGAGGACACCAGCACCTCTCGCGCCCCCGCCTCGCGATGCGCATGGGAATCCTTGCCCGGCCTGTCGACGTCGAAGCCGTGATGCGCGTGCTTGATCGTCGAGACGGAGATCCCGCGCGCAACGAGCGCGGGTATCAGCCGCACCAGGAGCGTGGTCTTTCCGCTTCCGCTCCAGCCCGCTAGGCCGAAGACCCTCATGTCGTCGAGGTCTGGCCCACCGCGGGCGGCTTGGACGGCGCGGCCTGGGGCTGGCCGGGCGCAGGGGCGGCCGGGCGCGTGCCGTGGGTCACCGGCCTCTCGTCGAGGTGCCGGAGTCCCTCGGCGAGGTAGTCGTATCCGGTGATCAGCGTCAGCACCGCCGCGCTCCAGAGCAGGACCTCGCCGATCGCGATGACGGGGAGGAAGGCCGTGGGCTCCGCGTCGCCGACGATCAGGAACCCGAGGGCCGTCATCTGGAAGCCGGTCTTCCACTTGGCAAGCCTGCTCACCGGCAGCTTGGCGCGCAGCTCGGCGAGGAACTCGCGAAGGCCCGAGACGAGCACCTCGCGGCAGAGGATGACGAGCGCGGCGAGCACGTCCAGGCCCGAGACGCGGCCGAAGGCCGCCAGCAGCAGGATCGTCGAGGCGACGAGCAGCTTGTCGGCGATCGGGTCGAAGATGCGGCCGAGCTTCGACTGCTGCTTCCATGCGCGCGCGAAATAGCCGTCGAGGTAGTCGGTCACCGCCGCCGCCACGTAGACGGCCAGCGCGACGAAGCGCGCGCCATCGCCGTCGACGTAGAAGAGCCCGGTCAGCAGCGGGATCGCCGCGATCCGCGCGAATGTCAGGGCCATGGGCAGGGAGCCGGGCATCGTCGGGCAGGCATCCGTGTTCGTTGCGTTTCCTCGCTGGCAGTCTACCCGGGTGCGTTGAAGTGGTCATAGATCTTTCGCGCCGTGGCGCGGTCGATGCCGTTCACGGCCTCGAGGTCGGCGAGGCCCGCGCGCGCCACGGCCCGCGCCGAGCCGAAATGGAGGAGCAGCGCCTTCTTGCGCCGCGGGCCGATGCCCGGGACCTCGTCGAGCGCGGAGCCCTGGATGAGGGCCGAGCGCCGGGCGCGATGCGTGCCGATGGCGAAGCGATGCGCCTCGTCGCGCAGCCTCTGGAGGAAGAACAGGACGGGGTCGCCCGGCGGCAGCTGGAAGGGATCGCGCCCGCGCATGAAGAACCGCTCGCGACCGGCGTCGCGGTCGGGTCCCTTGGCGACGCCGACAAGCGCCAGTCCCTCGATCCCGAGCTCTGCCAGCGCCGCGTGCGCGGCCTCGAGCTGGCCGGCTCCGCCGTCGAGCAGGACGAGGTCGGGCCATGTCCCCTCGTCGCGACCGGGATCGTCGCGCAGGGCCCGCGCGAAGCGCCGAGAAAGGACCTGCCGCATCATCGCGTAGTCGTCGCCCGCGACGACCGGACCGCCCGGGCCGTCGGGCCGGATGTTGAACTTGCGGTAGGCGGGCTTCATGAAGCCCGCCGGCCCGGCGACGACCATCGCGCCGACCGCCTCGCGGCCCATGATGTGGCTGTTGTCGTAGACCTCGATTCGCTCCGGCGCCGCGGGCAGGCCGAAGGCCGCGGCCACGCCGGCCAGCAGCTCGGCCTGGCGCGCATCGTCGACGCGGCGGCGCACCAGCGCCTCGCGTGCATTGGCCAGCGCGTGCTCCACCGCCTTGCGCTTGTCGCCTCGCTCGGGGACATGGACATCGACGCGATGGCCTGCGCGCGCCGATAGCGCCTCGGCCAGCAGCTCGCGCTCCGGCACGTCGGCGGAGAGGAGGACCAGGCCGGGCGGCGGCTTGTCGTCGTAGAACTGGCCGAGGAAGGCGCCGAGGATCTCGCCGGGGTCGTCGGCGCGGTCGTGGCGAGGGAAATAGGGGCGGTTGCCGCAATTGCGCCCGCCGCGGAAGAAGAAGACCTGGATCGACGCCACGCCGCCCTCGTGGTGAAGCGCCACGACGTCGGCGTCGCCGATCGATTCGATGTTGATGTCCTGCCGGCTCTGCACCTGGGTCAGCGCCCGGATGCGGTCGCGGTAGAGGGCCGCCGTCTCGAAGTCGAGGGCGTCGGCCGCCTGCTGCATGCGCGCGGCGAACCCTTCCTGCGCCTCGCGCGATCGACCGGAGAGGAAGGCGCGGGCCTCCGCGACCAGGCCGGCATACTCGGCCTCGCCGATCCTGCCGACGCAGGGCGCCGAGCAGCGCTTGATCTGGAACAGCAGGCAGGGCCGGGTGCGGTTGGAGAACACGGCGTCGGAGCAGGAGCGCAGCAGGAAGGCGCGCTGCATCGCCGTCAGCGTCTGGTTGACCGCGCCCGCGGAGGCGAAGGGGCCGAAATAGGCGCCCTTGCGCACCCGTGCGCCGCGATGCTTGGCGATCTGCGGGAAGGCATGGTCGTCGAGGAGCGCGATGTAGGGGAAGGACTTGTCGTCGCGCAGCAGGACGTTGAAGCGCGGCATCAGCCGCTTGATGAGGTTGCTCTCCAGCAGGAGCGCCTCGACCTCGGTATGGGTCACGACGATCTCGACCCGCCGGGTCCCGGCCACCATCCGTTGCAGGCGCAGCGGCAGCCGCGACCATTGGAGGTACTGCGCGACGCGGCGCCTCAGGCTGCGCGCCTTGCCGACATAGAGCGCCTCGCCCTCGGCATCGAGCATGCGGTAGACGCCCGGCCCGCTGGACATGTCGGCCAGCGCCGCGCGCAGCACGGCCGCCCCGGCGCGGAAGCTCGCCGGGCCGTCCTCTTCATCCGTCACATGAGGGTCGGGCGCTGAATCCCCGGTCATGCCGCGTGCAAATCCCCAATCTCGAAAGGGTCCAGGAGCATGGACGCGAGCCTATCCACCGTTTCTGTGGATATGTCTGTTGGCAAGCCGGTCCGGATCAACGGCCACGCGTGATTCGGCGAAGGTCGGGCTCGGCTTGCCCAAAAAAAGTGCAAACAATCAAGTGATTGATTTCATTGGATACACGTGCGGGATGCCGTCGCACCATTGTCAAGAAATACCTGCGGGCATCAATTCCGCAGGGCATTGCGTCCGCACCGGAATGGATGTGGGCAGTTTCGTCGCCGAAGCGCCGAGTCAAGCCCTTCTTTCTATCTCGATCCCGACCGAGGCGGCGTCGGCATAGACGTCGAGCTTCTCCACGCGCACGCGCACGCTGGCGACGCGGCGATCCTCGAGCGCCACCTCGGCGATGCGCTCGGCCAGGGTCTCGATCAGCTGCACATGGCCGCTCGCGACGATCTCGCGCACCGCGCGCGTCATCCTGTCGTAGCAGACCACCGCGTCGAGACGGTCCGGGAAGGGGCCCGTCGGCTCGGCGACGGCGAGGTCGAGGTTGACCCGCACGCGCTGGGTGCGCCCCTTCTCGTGGGCCCAGACCCCGACCGCGGCGTCGAGCACGAGGTCGCGCACGAAGACATGGCGCATGCCGCGGCCGGCATCCGCGATGGCGGGCGCCGCCCGGTATCCTGCCTCGGTCGACATCGCTATTCCTCGGGTTCCTCGCCGGGTCGCGTCGCGCCCCAGTTCAGGTGCTGCCCGCCGTCGAGGGCGAGCATCTGGCCGGTGAAGGACCGGGCGCAGACCAGGAAGCGGATCGCCGCGGCGAATTCCGCGAGCTCCGGCCCGCGCTGCAGGGGCACGCCCGCGGCCTGGCGGGCGAATTGCTCGGCGCTCTGGCGGGTATTGGCGAGGGCGGGCCCCGGCCCGATGCCGCAGACCCTGATGCGCGGCGCCAGCGCGAGCGCGAGGGTCTGGGTGAGGGACCAGAGGCCGGCCTTGCTCAGCGTGTAGCTGGTGAAATGCGGCGTCGGGCTCCAGACCCGCTGGTCGAGCAGGTTCACCACCAGGCCCTCGGCGCCGGCCGGCAGGCGCCGGGCGAAGTCCTGCGCCAGCACGAAGGGCGCGCGGAGATTGGCCTCCATGTGCCGGTCCCAGCTGGCGCGCGTCGCGTCGAGCGCGTCGTCGCGCTCGAATACCGAGGCGTTGTTGACCAGCACGCCGAGCGGGCCGAGCGCGGCCTCGGCGGCCGGCACGAGCCGCGCGACCTCGTCCTCGCGGCCGAGCTCCGCCACCAGCACGCAGGCCCTGCCGCCGCGCGCGGCGATGTCGGCGGCGAGGTCCTCCGCCTCCGCGCGCGAGGCCTGGCAATGGATCGCGACCGCGAAGCCGTCGGCGGCCAGCGTCTCGACGATGGCGCGGCCGATGCGCCTGGCGCCGCCGGTCACGAGCGCCGCGCGGGGGAGCGGGGGATGGATCATCCGGGCGGGACAATGTGGCGCGCGCGCGCGCCGATCAAGGCTCATCCGGCCGCATCGCCACGTCGAGGTGGCGCGACCGCGCGGAACATCGCCTCGAGCCCTGCGGCGGTCGCGTCCCAGGAGAAGGCCTCGGCGTGGCGCCTCGTCGCGTCGCGCGGCGGCGGCGCGGCGGCGAGGGCGCGCACGCCGTCGGCGATCGCCCGCGCGTCGCGCACGACGAGCAGCCCCGCCGCCGGCGACGAGACGACCTCGGGCGTGCCCCAGATGCGCGTCGCGACCACGGGCGTGCCGCAGGCCATGGATTCGAGGAGCACGTTCGCCCGGCCCTCCCGGTCCGACGCGAGCACCAGGATGTCGGCGGCGTTGTAGACGCGCGCGAGGTCCTCCAGCGCGAGGCGACCGAGGAAGCGCACGCGCCCGCCCAGTCCCTGCGCGACGGCCTGGCGCTCGAGCTCGCCGCGCTCCGGGCCATCGCCGGCGACGAGCAGCGTCCAGCCCGGCAGCGCGCCCAGCGCGGCGATGGCGATGTCGTGGCCCTTGCGCGCGACGAGATGGCCGACCGAGGCGAGCGTTGGCCCCGCGATCCCCATCCGCGCGCGCAGCTCGTCGCGCGCGAGCGGCCTGAACCGCTCGAGGTCGACGCCGTTGCGCAGCACCCGCACGCGCCGCGCGTCGGCGCCGAGCGCGAGGAGCGGTGGGCGCAGCGCCTCGCACACCGTGACCGGCGCGTCGGCGTCGCGCACGGCGCGCGACATCCAGCGCCGCGGCCAGGGCATCGCCGGGTAGAGGTTGAGGTCGGTGCCCCTGCCGGTGACCGCGAAGGGCACGCCGAGCCGCCGCGCCACGAGCCATGCCGCCACACCGTCGGGGTAGAGAAAATGCGCGTCGATGGCGTCGAAGGCGAAGCCCTCGCGCCGCCAGGCCGTCGCCGCGCGCAGCGCCGCCGCGGCGAGCAGGAAGGGCTGGGCGCGCATTCCGACGCGCGGCAGGTGGAGGTAGCGCGGATGGCGGACCTCGATGCCGTGGCGCAGCTCGCGCGGCGGCACGCGCGCCCATTCGGCCCAGGTGCCCCAGCGCGGGTGGCGGGACGCGAACCACGGCACCGGCGCCAGCACGCGCGCCTCGACGCCGCCGCGCGCAACAAGGGCGCGCAACCTCGCCTCGACGAAGACGCCGTGGTCTGGCCGCGCGGCGTTGGGGAAGAGCGTGGTGAGGACGAGCAGGCGCATCAGGCGCAACGCGCGCGCGCGCGCGTGGTTCCGCCCGGCCGCGCCACGTGCCGGATGGCGTATGCGGCGGCCGGCCGCCTTGCGGGTCGCGCGTGGCAGCGGGGAAGATCCGCGCCGCTCGCAACAGCCGGGGCCCAGCCGATGCTGCTTTCCGCCGTGATCCTGAGCTTTGACTCCGCCGCCCATCTCGGCACGGCGGTGCGCTCGCTCGCCGCGGAATGCGCGCGGCTGCAGGGAGCCTGCGAGATCGTCGTCGTGGACAACGGCTCGCGCGACGGTAGCGTCGCGCTGCTGCGGCGCCTCGAAGGCGAGTTCCCGTCCCTGCTGCGTGTCATCCGCCTCCCCGTGAACCTCGGCACCACGGTGTCGCGCAACATGGCGCTGCGCGGCGCGCGCGGGCGCTTCGTGCTGGTCATGGATTCCGACGTCGAGGTGCCGGCCGGCCGCCTCGCGACGCTGCTGCCGCGCCTCGCCGCCTCGCCGCGCACCGGCATCCTCGCCCCGCGCCTCGTGCATCGCGACGGCACGCCCCAGCTCTCGGCCGACATGTTTCCCACGCTCACGCGCAAGCTTGCGCGGTTCTTCGGGCTGAGGCGGATCGAGGCCGCGCTGCCCGAAGCACCGCGGGGGCCGCGGCGCGTGGACTACGCGATCTCGGCGTTCTGGCTGATGCCGCGCGAGGTGCTCCGGCGCGTCGGGCTGCTCGACGAGCGGATCTTCTACTCCCCCGAGGACGTCGACTACTGCCTGCGCGCGTGGGCCGCCGGGTACGAGGTCGTGCTCGACGACGCCGCCACGGCGATCCACGACGCGCGCGAGGTCTCGCGCGGGCTGCGCAACCCTCGCTTCCTGCTGAGCCATGCGCTGGGCCTCGCCTATCTCTTCGCGAAGCACCGCTACGCCTTCGGTCGCGCGCGGCTCTACCGACGCCTCGGCATGGCGGGCCATGGCGCCTGAGCCAGGCCGCATGCGCCGCGCGCTGCACGTGCTCGACCATTCGCTGCCGCTGCGCGACGGCTACGTCTCGCGCACGCTCGGCCTCGTCGACGCGCTGCGCGGCGAGGGCTGGGAGTCTGCGCTCTTCACCGGTCCGCGCCAGCCCGGCGCGCGCGCGCCGGAGGAGGAGAGCGGTGGACGCATCTTCCACCGCGCGCCCGGCTTCCGCGCCGGCGCGCGGCCGCCGCTGCTGCGCGAGTGGGCGGAGATGGCGCATGCCACGCGCCGCCTGATGGACGTCGCGACCCGGTTGCGCCCGGACCTGCTGCATGCTCATTCGCCTGGCCTCGGCGTCCTGCCCGCGCTGCGCGTCGCGCGCGCGCTCGGCCTGCCGGTGGTCTACGAGGTGCGTGCCTTCTGGGAGGATGCCGCGGCGGACCAGGGGCGCGGCGCGGAGGCCGGGCCGCGCTGGCGCGCCGTGCGCGCCTTCGACACATGGCTCTTCCGTCGCGTGGACGGCGTGGGCGCGATCTGCGAGGGGCTGCGCGCCGACATCGTCGCGCGCGGCATCGAGGCGTCGCGCGTGCACCTGCTGCCGAACGCGGTCGACGTGGCGCGCTTCAGGCCGCTGGCGCCGGCCGACGCCGCGGCCCGGCGCGCCGCGGGCCTGGCCAGCGACGGACCCGTCGTGGGCTTCGTCGGCTCGCTGTACCGCTACGAGGGGATCGACCTGCTGGTCGACGCCGCCGCGCTGCTGGCCCGCGCGCATCCGACGCTTTCCTTCGTCGTCGTCGGTGGCGGGATCGAGGAAGAGGCGCTGCGCGCCCGCGTCTCGGCCGCCGGGCTGGGCGCGCGCTTCGCGATGCGCGGCCGGGTCGACAACGCCGAGGTGGAGCGGCACTACGCGGCGACGGACGTGCTCGCCTATCCGCGCCGTTCGATGCGCCTCACGGAGCTCGTCACGCCGCTCAAGCCGCTCGAGGCGATGGCGATGGGGCGAGTCGTGCTCGCCTCCGACGTCGGAGGGCATCGCGAGCTCGTGGAGGATGGCGCGACCGGCTTCCTCTTCCCGCCCGGCGACGCGGGCGCGCTCGCCACCGCGATCGACCGCGCGCTAGGCGCGCGCGAGGCCTGGCCGGCGATGCGCGCGCGCGCGGCGCTTCGTGGAGGAGGCGCGAAGCTGGGCGCGCACGGCCGGCCTCTGCGCGCGGCTCTACCGCGAGGCTGCCTCGCGCGCCGCGGCCGGCGCGCGGCTCATGCGCGGTCCTGCAGCCAGTCCTCGATGAGGCGCCGCGCGATCGAATCCGGTCGGGGCAGCCGGAAGACCTCGGGGTCGTGGGCCGCGAGCAGGAATTCGCGCGAGAACCAGCCGGCCGTCTCGAGTTCCTCGGCGTCCACCGACAGGCTCCGCTCGCGGGCCTCGACATGGAAGCCCAGCATGATCGAGCCGGGGAAGGGCCAGGGCTGCGAGGAGTGGTAGCAGACGTCCTCCGGCCGCACCGCGACGCCGGCCTCCTCCATGACCTCGCGCGCAACCGCCTCCTCGAGGCTCTCCCCGGGCTCCACGAAGCCGGCGAGGGTGGAATGCATGCCGGCGGGCCAGACGCGCTGGCGGCCGAGCAGCGCATGGTCGCCGCTGGTGACGAGCATGATCACCGCCGGGTCGGTGCGCGGGAAATGCTCGGCGTTGCACGAGGCGTCCGTGCAGCGGCGGACATGGCCCGCGGCCTCCGGGCGCGTCGGCGCGCCGCATGCGCCGCAATGCCTGTGCCGCGCATGCCAGTGCATGATGCCGCGCGCATAGGCGAGCAGCGCGCCTTCCGCGCGCTCGAGCAGCGCGCCGACCGCGCGCAGGTCGACGAACGATGCCTCCGCGCCGAACAGCGTCGGCAGCATGTGCTCCTCGTGGCCCGACACGTCGAGCGCGAAGTAGCTCCGGCCGTCCTTCGCGCCCAGGAAGACGACCAGGCGCGGATCGGTGCCGAGCGCGTCGATGGCCCGGGCGTCGAGGAAGAGCGCGCGCGGCCTCTCGCCGTGCGCGACGAGGTTGCGGCTGCGCCAGACCGGGACGACCCGCGCCGTGGTCCCGGCGACATGGGCGTCGATGAAGGCGGCGTCGCGGCGCCGCTCCGAATGCCGGGCGAGGCCGAGGCCGGAGTAGAAATTGGGGATTCGCATGCGGGCGCAGACTGCCCGGCAGGTGGCGCCGAGGCAACCGCCGCGCCCTGCCGCGGCGGGGTCGCGCGCGGATCGTCCGGCGATACGCGCGCCGCGCCTTGCGCCGGCCCGCGCGGCGGTTCATATATCAGGCGGGAGGTTGGCGGCGGACGGACTCCTCGCCAACCCGGCCAGGTCCGAGAGGAAGCAACCGTAACGAGTTCCGGTCCGGGTCGTCGTTCCAGCCTCCCCCCTCCCACTTCCCGCCCCCACGCCGGTGCCACGGGCCGCGAGATGACAGAAACGTCCTCCGCCTATCGCGTCCTCGCGCGCAAGTACCGACCGACCCGCCTCGGCGACCTGCTCGGCCAGGACGCCTTGGTCCGCACCCTCACCAACGCGATCGAGTCCGGGCGCATCGCGCATGCCTTCGTCCTGACCGGCGTGCGCGGCGTCGGCAAGACCACGACCGCGCGCATCATCGCGCGCGCGCTCAACTGCGTCGGCCCCGACGGCAAGGGTGGCCCGACGCCGGATCCCTGCGGCACGTGCGAGCAATGCGTGGCGATCGCCGAGGACCGCCACATGGACGTGGTGGAGATGGACGCCGCGTCGAACACCGGCGTCGCCAACATGCGCGGCCTGATCGACGGTGTCGGCTACCGTCCCGTCTCGGCCCGCTACAAGGTCTACATCGTGGACGAGGTCCACATGCTCTCGAACAGCGCCTTCAACGCGCTGCTCAAGACGCTGGAGGAGCCGCCAGGCCACGTGAAGTTCATCTTCGCGACGACCGAGATCCGCAAGGTGCCGATCACGGTCCTGTCGCGCTGCCAGCGCTTCGACCTCCGCCGCTTCGAACCCGCGACGCTCGCGGCCATGCTGACCGACGTCGCGCGCAAGGAAGGCCGCGCGATCGACGAGGGCGCGGCGCGCATCCTCGCGCGCGCGGCGGACGGCTCGGCGCGCGACGGGCTGTCGCTGCTCGACCGCGCGCTCGCCCACGCCGAGGGCGACCTCGACGAGAAGACCGTGGCCGAGCTGCTCGGCCTCGCTGACCGCGCGCAGGTCTTCGACCTGTTCGAGGAGGTGATGCGCGGCCAGCCGGCCGCCGCGTTGGACCGCCTTCAGGCGATGTACCGGGCCGGGGCCGATCCCGCGGTCGTGGTCCAGGACATGCTCGAGGTCGTGCACCAGCTCGCGCGTTTGCAGGCCGCGCCGTCCCTGGCCGACGATTCCGCGCTCTCGCGGGCGGAGCGCGAGCGCGGCAAGGCGCTGGCGGCGAAGCTCGGCGTGGCGTCGCTCGCTCGTGCCTGGTCGATGGCGCTCAAGGGGCTGGGCGAGGTGCAGTCCGCGCCGCAGCCGCTCTCCGCGCTGGAGATGCTCCTGATCCGCCTCGCCCATGCCGCCGACCTGCCGAGCCCGGCCGACCTCGTGTCGTCGCTGCGCGATGGCGGTGGGGCCTCGGGCGCCGGCGCGCCGGCGCCGCGCGGAGGGGGCGGCGGCCCGCGCGCCGCGCTCGTCTCCACGGCGGCCCTCGCCGCTCCCGCCGTCGTCGCGGGCGAGCCTGCGCCGCAGGCCGCCACGAGCGCCGCGCCAGCGCCGCAGCCCGCGAGCTTCCGCGAGGTGGTCGCGCTCTTCGAGGCGCGGCGCGAAGGCATACTGCACGGCCTGCTCTGGAATTCCGTCCACCTGCTGCGATTCGAGCCGGGCGTGATCGAGATGCGCGCGCCGGGCTGCCCGCGCGACTTTCCCGCCCGCCTCATGGAGATGCTTGGGCGCTGGACCGGCCGGCGATGGATCGTCTCGCTCAGCGACCAGCCCGAGGGCGAGCCCACGCTCGCGCAGCAGGCCGCCTCCGCGGTCGCCGCGCGCAAGGCCCGCGCCGCCGAGCATCCGCTGGTGCGCCGTGCGCTGGAGGTCTTCCCGGGTGCGACGCTCGAGCGCGTCAGCGGCGCCGGCGAGCCGCCCGCCGAGGCCGTCCCGCCCGTCGTCGCCGGCGTGGCCGACATCGAGGACACGCCTCCCGACTACGACCTGATCCCCGAGCATTTCGACCCGGAGGGCGACGAGCCATGAAGAACCTCGGCAACCTGATGAAGCAGGCGCAGGCCATGCAGGAGAAGATGGCCGAGATGCAGGCGCGCCTCGCCGAGATGGAGGTCGAGGGCCAGGCGGGCGCCGGCATGGTCAGGGCCGTGGTCAACGGCAAGGGCGAGGTGAAGCGCATCCGCATCGAGCCGGGCGTCGTCGACCCGCAGGACGTCGGCATGCTCGAGGACCTCGTCGTCGCCGCGTGCAACGACGCGCGCGCCAAGGCGGATGCGATGAGCGCCGAGGAGACGCAGAAGCTCATGGGCGGCCTCGGCCTGCCGCCCGGGCTCGGCCTGCCCGGCGGCTTCAAGCTTCCCTTCTGAGCCGCGCTTGGCCGGGTCCGAACTCGAGCGCCTGGTCCAGCTGCTGGCGCGGCTTCCCGGGCTGGGGCCGCGCTCGGCGCGGCGCGCGGTGCTGGCGCTGATGAAGAAGCGCGACCAGCTGCTGCTGCCGCTCGCCGGCGCGATGCGCGAGGCCGCCGAGCGCGTCGTGACCTGCAGCGCCTGCGGCAACCTCGATACCTGCGATCCCTGCGCGATCTGCGCCGATCCGCGGCGCGACCCGACGATGATCGTCGTGGTCGAGGACGTCGGCGACCTCTGGGCGCTCGAGCGCTCCGGCGCCACCAAGGCGCGCTTCCACGTGCTCGGCGGCGTGCTCTCGGCGCTCGACGGCATCGGTCCCGACGACCTCGACGTCGCCGGCCTCCTGCGCCGCGTGCGCGAGGGCGGCGTGGCGGAGGTCGTGCTGGCGATGAACGCGACGGTCGAGGGCCAGACCACCGCGCACTACGTGGCCGACAGGCTCGCGGGGCTGGGCTGCCGCGTGTCGCGCCTCGCGCACGGCGTGCCGGTGGGCGGCGAACTCGACTACCTCGACGACGGCACGCTCGTCGCCGCGCTCCGGAGCCGGCGCAGCCTCTGAGCCGCGCGGCTCAGAGCCCGGCGATCGTCATCCCGTCGATGCGCAGGGTCGGCGCGTTGGTGGCGTTGCGGAAGACCAGGTCGTCGGCGGGCGCCAGGGCGAGGAACATGTCCTTGAGGTTGCCGGCGACCGTGATCTCGCTGACCGGGTAGGCGAGCGCGCCGTCCTCGATCCAGAAGCCCGAGGCGCCGCGGCTGTAGTCGCCGGTGACGCCGTTCACGCCCATGCCGATGAACTCGTTGACGTAGAGCCCGCGCCGGACGTCGCGGATCATCGCCTCGCGCGAGATCGACCCCGGAAGCATGTGGAGGTTGGTGGGGGACGGGCTCGGCGGCGAGGTCGTGCCGCGCGACGCGTGGCCGGTCGAGCGCAGCTTGAGCTGGCGCGCGGCGCGCAGGTCGAGGAACCAGGTCGAGAGCACGCCGTTCGCGACGACCTCGCGCCGGCGCGGCGCGATGCCTTCCCCGTCGACGGGCTTCGAGCCGAGGCCGCGCGGGCGAAACGGATCGTCGACGATCGTCACGCCGGGCGCCATCACGGCCTTGCCCATCGAATCCTTCAGGAAGGAGGTGCCGCGCGCGACGGCCGCGCCATTGGCGGCACTGGCGAGGTGGCCGACGAAGCTCGCGGAGACGCGGTTGTCGAAGACGATGGGGAGCTTGCAGGTCTCGATCTTGCGCGGGTCGAGCCGCGCCAGCGTGCGCTCCGCGGCGCGCCGGCCGATCGCCGCGGGATCCTCGAGGTCGGCGGCATGGGCGACGGTCGCGTAGTCGTAGTCGCGCTGCATCGCCGTGCCGGTGCCCGCGATCACGCTTGCGGAGACGGAGTGGTGCGAGCGCGCATAGGTGGCGGCGAAGCCGTTGGTGGCGACGAGCGCGACGCGGCTGCGGCTCCAGCCGGCCTCGGCGCCCTCGGAATTGGTGATGCCCTTGACGGCCATCGCGGCGTCCTCGGCGGCGCGGGCGCGCTCGACCAGCGCCTCGGCCGAGGGCTCGACCGGGTCGAGGAGGTCGAGGTCCGGGATCTCGCGGGCGATGTCCGCGGGGTCGGCGAGGCCGGCATGCGGGTCAGGCGGCGCGACCCGCGCCATGGCGACCGCGCGCGCGACCAGCTCGGCGATCGCGCGCGGCGAGCGGTCGGAGGAGGAGACGATCGCCTGGCGCTGCCCGACGAGGACGCGCAGCCCGAGGTCCTGGCCCTCGGAGCGCTCGAGCTTCTCGAGCTTGCCGAGCCGCCGCGCATGGCTGACCGAGGCGCCCTCGACGAAGACCGCGTCGGCGGCGTCGGCGCCGGCCGCGCGCGCCTTCGCGACGAGGTCGGAGAGGAAGTCGAGCGTGTCGTCCTGCGAGGCCATGGGGCGGCGGTCCTGATTTGCGTGGGGCGGCGCCAGATATAGGCCCGCCGGGCCGCGCGGGCCAGCGCCCCGGGCCTCAGCGGCGCCGGCGGGCGTGGCGCGCCTCGGCGAGGACGCAGAGGATCTCGAACATCATCGTCGCGCCGACCAGCGCGGTGTTGCCGCTGGCGTCGAAGGGCGGCGAGACCTCGACCACGTCGCCTCCGACGAGGTCGAGGCCGCGCAGGCCGCGCACCAGCTGCTGCGCCTCCCATGTCGTCGCGCCGCCGATCTCCGGCGTGCCCGTGCCCGGCGCGTAGACCGGGTCGAGGAAGTCGACGTCGAAGCTGGCATAGGTCGGGCCGTCGCCGACGATCGCGCGCGCGCGGCGGATCGTCTCCTCGACGCCGAGGCGCTTCATCTCGTCGATGTCGATGATGGTGATGCCCTGGCGCTCGCCCCAGTCGTCCTCGGCGTCGCGGTAGAGCGCGCCGCGTATGCCGATCTGCACCGTGCGCCGCGGGTCGAGCAGGCCCTCCTCGATGGCGCGGCGGAAGGGCGTGCCATGCGTGAACATCGCGTCGCCGAAATAGCGGTCCCAGGTGTCGGTATGGGCGTCGAAATGCACCATGCCGACCGGGCGCCCGCGGGCGATGGCACGCATCACGGGAAGCGTGACGAGGTGGTCGCCGCCCGCGCAGAGCGGCGCGATGCCGCGCGCGTGGATGGCGGCGAGGAAGCGCTCCACCCGCGCCAGCGTGTCGTCGAGGTCGACCGGGTTCACGGGCGCGTCGCCGAGGTCCGCGCAGTTGCAGAGCGCGAAGGGATTTATGCCGCTCGCGCGGTTGACGTTGCGCACCAGCGTCGAGAGGTCGCGCAGCTGGCGCGGGCCGTGGCGCGCGCCCGCGCGGTTGGTCGTGCCGCCGTCCCAGGGGATGCCGACGAGGCCGATGTCGACCTCTTCGAGCAGCGCGTCGCCCTCCTGCAGCCAGGGCAGGCGCATGAAGGTCGCGATGCCCGCGAAGCGGGGCAGCACGGTCCCGGTGGTGGGTGCGAAGCGCTTGTCCATCGTCCGAACTCCCTTTCGCGAGGCTCAGGCCAGCAGGCCCGCCACGCCATCCGCGAGGATCTTCAGCGCCAGCGCGGTCAGCACCAGCTTGAAGGCGCGCGCGAAGCGATGCTCCGGCATGCGGTCGAGCAGCGCGCGTCCCGCCATCGTGCCCACGAAGCCCAGCGCGATCATCAGCCCCAGCATCGGCAGCCACGGCATGATGGCGAAGCCGAGCGCGGTGAAGGCGAAGACCTTGAGCCCGTGCTGCAGCGTCATGAAGGCCGCGTGGGTGGCGACCACCTGTTGGCGCGTCAGCGGGTCGGGCACGAGGAAGGAGGCGACGAGCGGGCCGGTGGCGCCGAGGAACATCGTGCAGAAGCTCGACAGCGCGCCCGCGGCGGCGAACCAGCGCGGCGGCAGCCGCGCGGGCCGCAGCCTGGGCGACCACACGGACCAGAGGACGAAGGCGCCGAGCAGCACCAGCATCGCGGGGCGCGGCATCAGGTCGACGACCTGCGCTCCGAGCGCGACGCCCGCGACCGAGCCGAGCAGGAAGGGCAGGACCAGCGAGCGCGCGATGTCGCGGCGCATCAGCACGCTGCGCCCGAGATTCGAGCCGATCTGCACCACGCCATGGACGGGAAGCAGCACGGCGGGCGGCAGCAGCTGCGTCATCGCGGCGAGCATCATCACGCCGCCACCGAGGCCCAGCGCGCCGGTCAGCGCCGAGGTGAAGAAGGACAGGCAGAGCAGCGCGAGGGCCGAGGCGGGCGCGACGCCTGGCGGCACCAGGAGCGAGAGGATGTCGTGAGGCATCCGGCGAGCCTACGCCCTGCGCGCGGCAAACGGGAGCGCCTCGCCGTTGCGCGCCGCCTTCCCAGCGCCGGGCGCGTTCGCGTAGGCTCCTCCCATCGACTTCGGAGGGGAAGACGCGATGGGACGAGTGCCTGCGCTTGCGGCGATGGCCGCGTGCCTGAGCGTCCTCGCGCTCGGCGCCGCGGCGTCGGAGGCGCCCTTCGCGGGCACGCGCTGGCGGCTGGTCGCGCTCGGCGAGGCGCCGGTGGTCGTCGCCGACGCGGCGCGCGCGCCGCATCTCGTCTTCGCCGCGGAGGGCGGGCGGATCTCGGGCTCGGATGGCTGCAACCGCGTCCTCGGCGCCTATGCGCTCGACGGCGCGCGCCTTTCGGTCTCCGGCCTTGCAGCGACGCGCATGGCCTGCACGGACGGCATGGAGCAGGCCGCGGCCTTCGCGCGCGCCCTCGGCGCGACCGCGGGCCATCGCATCGCCGGCGACCGGCTGGAACTGCTGGACGAGTCCGGGCGCGTCGTCGCGCGCCTCGAGGCCGAGCCGCCGCGCTGACGCGTGCGGGCGCTCAGCGCCAGATCGGCTTGCCCTCGCCCGGAAGCCCGAGGCGCGCCCATTTCTCCGTGACGCGGCGCACGACGTCCTCGTCCATGAAGAGCTTCTCGCCCCATTCGCGCTTCGTCTCGGGCGGCCACTTGTTGGTCGCGTCGAGGCCGATCTTGGAGCCGAGGCCGCTCTCCGGGCTTGCGAAGTCGAGGTAGTCGATCGGCGTGTTCTCGACCATCGTGACGTCGCGCGCCGGGTCCATGCGCGTCGACACCGCCCACATCACGTCCTTCCAGTCGCGCGCGTCGATGTCGTCGTCCACGACGATCACCCATTTCGTGTACATGAACTGGCGCAGGTAGGACCACACGCCGAGCATCACGCGCTTGGCGTGGCCGGGATAGGCCTTCTTCATCGACACCACGGCGATGCGGTACGAGCAGCCTTCCGGGGGCAGCCAGAAATCCACGATCTCCGGGAATTGCTGGCGCAGCAACGGGATGAACACCTCGTTGAGCGCCTCGCCGAGCACGCTCGGCTCGTCGGGCGGCCGGCCGGTGAAGGTCGAGAGGTAGATCGGGTCGCGGCGCATCGTGATGGCCGAGACCGTGAAGACGGGGAACTTCTCGACGCTGTTGTAGTAGCCGGTGTGGTCGCCGTAGGGACCCTCGTCGCCATGGTCGTCGAGGCTGACATGCCCCTCGATCACGATCTCGGCCTCCGCCGGCACCTTGAGCGGGACGGTGCGGCAGTCGACGAGGTCGACGCGCCGGCCGCGCAACAGGCCCGCGAACTGGTACTCCGAGAGCGTGTCGGGCACGGGCGTCACCGCCGCGAGGATCGTGCCGGGATCGGCGCCGATCACCGCAGCGGCCGGCAGCGGCTCGCGCCGCCCGGTCTTCTGCCAGCGCTGGTGGTGCTGCGCGCCGCCGCGATGCTTGAGCCAGCGCATCAGCGTCGTGTCCCGCCCCGTCACCTGCATGCGGTAGATGCCGAGGTTGAAGCCGTCCTCGCGCTTGCCCGACGGTCCCCTCGTCACCACCAGCGGCCAGGTGATCAGCGGCGCGGGCTCGCCCGGCCAGCAGGTCTGCACCGGCAGCCGGCCGAGGTCGATGTCGTCGCCGGTGAGCACGACCTCCTGGCAGGGCGCGGTGCCGAACATGCGGCTCGCCGGCTTCATCGCCAGCACGGTCTTCGCCAGCGGCAGCAGCTCCAGCGCCTCGCGCCACCCCTCCGGCGGCTGCGGCTGGCGCAGGAAGGCGAGCGTCTCGCCGACCTCGCGCAGCCGGTCGGGCGTGCGGTCCATGCCCCAGGCGACGCGCTCGACCGTGCCGAAGAGGTTGACCAGCACGGGGATCGGCGAGCGCGTGCCGTCGGCGCGGATCGCGTTCTCGAACAGCACGGCCGGGCCGCGCGTCGCGAGCAGCCGCGTCTGGATCTCCGTCATCTCCAGCACGGTGGAGACCGGCTCGCGCACGCGCACGAGGCGTCCCTCGCGCTCGAGATGGTCGATGAAGTCGCGTAGCGAGGCATAGGGCATCGGGGAGGGTCCGTGCGAGGAGGCGAGGCAGTCTAGTCGAAGTGTCGGCCGTGATAGACTAGGACGTCGCCGCCGGAGTTCGATCCCGTCCCATGCCGACCGCCTTCCCGCCCGACTTCGCCGACATGCTCGCGCCGGGCGCCGCGCGGCGCATCGCGCGCCATGCCGGCGCGCTCGCCTCCGCGCCCGCGGGAGAGGCCGGCTTCCTGTCGCTCGCGTCCTGCCTGTCGCCGGAGGCCTGCGCGCGAGGCCTCGCCGCGCTGGAGGCGACGATGCTGCCGCTGCTCTCGCGCATCGACGTGCCCATCCCCGCGGCGACGATCTGGAGCCAGACGCGCAGCTTCCAGGAGCGCCTGCCCAAGGTCGCGCGGCTGCGCACCGCCTATCTGGAGCGCCGCGGCACGCGGGCCTGGCACGCGGCCGACGAGATCGGGGTCCTCGACCTGCTGCGCTCGCCAGGGCTGCGCGAATTCGGCGAGGCGCTGGCCGGCCGGCGGCTGAAGCCGGGCGCGGGCTGCCAGGTCCTGTGCTACGGCGCGGGCGACTACATGGGGCCGCACCACGACCACCATCCGGACATCCCGGGCGCGCGGGACGGCTACCTCGACATCCATCTCGGCTTCAGCACGCCCTCGGTCGGCAGCCAGCGCCTGGTGCACGCGCGCGACGGCCACCTGTCGCAGGTGGTCGAGCTCGCCCGCCCCGGGCTCGTGAACGCCTACAGGCTGCCCTTCTGGCACCAGGTCGCGCCGCTCGAGCCCCGCCGCGGCGCCGACCCCGCGGCGGCGCGGCGCTGGGTCCTGCTCGCGAGCTTCCGCTTCGCGCGCCGGGTGGCCCCGTGAAGGGCCTTGCCTTGCGCGCGGCAGAAGTCCTAATTCCGCGACCATGACCGACACGCTCCCGGACCGCCTGAGCTGCGACCCGCGCAGCCCCTTCCACGACGAGGCCCTGCTGTCGCGGGGCATCGGCATCATGTTCAACGGCGCCGAGAAGCGTAACGTCGAGGAATACTGCGTCAGCGAGGGCTGGATCCGCGTCGCCGTCGGCAAGACGCTCGATCGCCGCGGCAACCCGCTGACCGTCACCCTAAAGGGCAGGGTCGAGCCTTTCTTCGAGGATGCGCGCCCGGCCTGAGCGCGATCCCGTCCTCACGGGCACAAGCATGGGAGAGCGCGCGATGACCGAACTCACGTCCGAGCAGGAGGCGCTGCGCGAGCGCGCCCGCGCCCTCGCCGCCGGGATCGCCCCAGGCGCGGCGGAGACCGACCGCAGCGAGGCCTATCCCTGGCACGTCGTCGCGCGCATGCGCGAGGCGGGCTTCTTCGGCATGACCATCCCGCGCGAGCTTGGCGGCGCCGGCCTCGGCTACCTGGAGACCGTGCTCGTCGTCGAGGAGATGGCGAAGGCCTGCGCGGTTGCCGGTCGCATCGCCGTCGAGGCGAACATGGGCGCGATCGGCGCGATCATGGCCTACGGCACCGACGCGCAGCGTCGCCTCGCGGCGTCGCTCGTGCTCTCCGGCGACAAGCCCGCGATCTGCATCACCGAGAAGGGCGCCGGATCCGCGGCGACGGAGATGCGCACCACGGCGACGCGCCGCGGCGACCGCTGGGTCATCGACGGGGAGAAGACCTGGATCACCGGCGGCGGCGTCTCGCGCCTCCACCTCGTCTTCGCGCGCGTGGTCGAGGATGGCCGCGACCGGGGCATCGGCGGCTTCATCGTCGTGCGCGATGGCGAGGGCGACCCGCGCGGCCTGGTGGTGGCGCGGCGCATCCCGTCGATGGGCCTCAAGGGCATGCCCGAGGCCGAGCTGCGCTTCGAGGGGCTGGAGGTCGCCGACGACATGGTGCTGCGCCCGCCCGGGGGCTTCGGCAAGGGCTTCGGCGCGCTGATGGACGCCTACAACGCGCAGCGCTGCGGCGCCGCGACGGCGGCGCTGGGCATCGCCGCGGGCGCCTTCGACGAGGCGCTCGCCTACGTGCAGCGCCGCGAGCAGTTCGGCCGCCCGATCTGCGAGTTCCAGGGCCTGCAATGGATGCTGGCCGACATGTCGATCGCGCTCGACGCCTCGCGCGCCCTTGTCTGGCGCGCCGCGCGCTCGAGCGGCAAGGCCGGGTTCCCCGACCGCTTCCTGGCCGCGCAGGCGAAGGTGATGGCGGCCGACACCGCGATCCGCGTCACCAACGACGCGCTGCAGCTCTGGGGCGCCGCGGGCTACAGCCGCGACAACCCGATGGAGCGCCATGTGCGCGACGCGCGGATGTTCGCCATCGCCGGCGGCACCGCGCAGGTCCTGCGCACGCAGGTCGCGGCGAAGCTGCTGGGCCGTCGCCTTCCGCAGACGCGCGACGGCTACCTCGCCGAGGCCTCGGCGAGGGCCGCGGAGTGACCGGCGCGACGACCACCGCCGGCGCGATCGCCCGGCGACTGCGCGACGCTGGCTGCCGCTGGGCCTTCGGGATCCCGGGCGGCGAAGTGCTGGCGATCATGGCCGCGCTCGACGCCGAGGGCATCGCGTTCGTCCTCGCCAAGCACGAGAACTGCGCGGGCTTCATGGCGGAGGGCACGCATCGCGTGACAGGTGCGCCCGGCGTCCTCGTTGCTACGATCGGGCCGGGCGTGTCCAACGCCGTCAACGCGATCGCCAACGCCCAGCAGGACCGCGTGCCGCTCGTCTTCCTGACCGGCTGCCTCGATGCCGCGGAGGAGGCCACCTACACGCACCAGGTCTTCGACCATGCGCAGGTGCTGCGGCCGCTGGTGAAGGCGACGTTCCGCGCCGATCCCGCTTCCATCGCGACGGTGATCGACAAGGCCGTGGCGCTGGCGATGGACCATCCGCGCGGCCCGGTGCATGTCGACGTGCCGATCGGCGCCGCGACCGCGCCCGCCGCGCCGGCGATCGTGCCGCGCCGCGCGCCGCCGCTGCCGACCGCGCCCGCGCCAGGCCCCGCGCTGGAGCAGGCGCGCGCCTGGCTCGCCGAGGCGCGCCGGCCCGTCGCCGTGGTCGGGCTCGAGGCCATCGCCCATGGCGCGGAGGACGCGTTCCGCGACTTCGTCCATCGCCACCGCATCCCCGCGATCGCGACCTACAAGGCCAAGGGCGTGCTCGACGAGACGCGCGATCCCTGGAGCCTCGGCGGCGCCGGGCTCTCGCCGGTCGCCGACCGCATGTTGCTGCCGCTGCTCGCGGGCTCCGACCTCGTGCTGCTTGCCGGCTACGACCCGATCGAGCAGCGCATCGGCTGGCGCCAGCCCTGGCCCGCCGATGCGCGCGTGGTCGAGTTCTGCAGCGTGCCCAACACCCACTACATGCACCAGGCGCCGCTGAGCTTCGTGTGCGACGTCGGCGCCGGCCTGCGCGCGCTGGGCGAGGGCGTCGCCGGGGGCTCGCAATGGCGCCCGGCCGAGGTGGCGGAGCTGCGCGGCCGGCTGCGCGCGGCCTATCGCCCCGACGAGGAATGGGGCCCGGCGGCGATCTGCGACGTCGCGCGGCGGATCCTGCCCGACGACGCGATCGCCACCACCGATGCCGGCGCGCATCGCATCCTGTTCAGCCAGGTCTGGGACTGCCGGCAGCCCGGGACGCTGTTCCAGTCGACGGGCCTGTGCACCATGGGCTGCTCGCTGCCGCTCGCGGCCGGCGCCAGCCTCGCCGCGCCCGGCCGCGTCGTCGCCTGCTTCGTCGGCGATGGCTGCCTCGAGATGGTGCTCGGCGAACTTGCCACGCTGCGCGACCGTTCGCTCAAGGTCGTCTTCCTCGTCTTCGTCGACGAGTCGCTGGCGCTGATCGAGCTCAAGCAGCGCGGCTCGCAGCTGCCCAGCCTCGGCGTCGGCTTCGGCGGCACCGACTTCGCCGCCGTCGCGCGCGCGATGGGCGGCGAGGGCCACGACGTCTCCAACCGCGCGGGGCTCGAGGCGGCGCTGCATCGCGCGCTCGCGGCGGATCGCTTCAGCGTGATCGCCTGCCGCATCCCCCAGCGCAGCTACGACGGGCGGATCTGAGCCGCGCGCGCCGTCCGCTCAGCCCGCCGCGGGGGCGGGTGGCTCGTCCCTGTAGGGGCCGTGGCGCAGGAATTCATCGACCCGTGCGGGCCGCAGCACATGGGTGCGCGGCTCGACCGCGAGGAAGCCGCCGTCGAGCCCGACCAGCGGGATCGGCAGGTTGCGCCGGCTGAAGACGCGCCGCATAGAGGCGGAGTGCTCGACCATGCCCTCGCGCTCGTCCTCGTCGACCGCGAACAGGGCCTCGTAGGCGGCCACGAACTCGCGCACGAAGTCGCGGTCGACGACCTGCAGGTTGCTCAGGATCCAGCAGCGATCCTCGAAGTCCCAGTAGTAGGCGAGGCCGACGAGCTTCCGCTCGCGCGTGAAGTAGGGGAAGAACGGGAAGGCGCGGCAGGCCATCGAGCGGTTGTCGCGCTCGCAGAACTGCACGCCCTTGCACTCCACCGCCGCGCAGGAGGCGTGCATGTCGGCGACGATCTTCCTGCCCGCGGAATCCTTGGGCACGTAGTCGTGCCAGAGGTCGGTGCGCGACTTCAGCAATTCGTATTCCGACTTGTCGACGATCGGCACCGCGTGGTCGGCGCTGCAGCAGACCGGGGTTCCCTCGTTGTGCGGGGCGCATTTGCGCCCGCAGTCGTAGCGGGAGACCGGTGCGGTGAAGGCCGCGTAGACGCGGGCATAGTCCTCGGGCTTGGCTGCCATGTGATTTCGCCGTGGGTGACGTCGTGCCGCGGGGCGCGGGTTTAAGGAGCGGTAAGGGAAGCGCCGCTAGCCTCTCTCCCGCGAATCGATTTCCGGAGAATAGCGATGTCCGAGTATTGGGTCGTCGGCGGCGAATTCGTCGACTCCAAATTCAACGCCCTGGCGCCAGGGCGCGACCAGGAGCGCTACGGCCCGTTCCCGGACTACGAGGCCGCGCGCAAGGAGTGGCAGGCCCGGACCATGGCGACCGTCGACAACGCGCTGGTCCGCTACCAGGTCGTCAACGAGCGCGCCCGCGCCGCGGCCTGAAGCGCCGGCGGATCCCGGCCCGCCTCAATCCACCAGCCGGGTCCAGATCTTCTCGAACTCGAGGTGGTGGCGGGCGAACACCGCCGTGAGCCGCGGGTCGAAGTCGCGCTCCGGGCGGATCCGGTCGTCGCCGACGGTCAGGATCCTGACCGCGTGCTCGTGGGTGAAGGCGGGCTTGTAGGGACGCGCCGAGCGCAGCGCATCGTAGATGTCCGCCAGCTGGACGATCCGCGCGCTGAGCGGGATGGCTTCCCGCGCGAGCCGGCGCGGATAGCCCGTGCCGTCCCATTTCTCGTGGTGGCAATGGGCGATGTCGGCGGCCATCGCCAGGCGCGGGTTGTCCTTGAGGATCAGCCAGCCATACTCGGAATGGCGGTTGATCTCCTCGCGCTCCGCCGGGTCGAGGCCGCCGCGCTTCTTGAGTACGGCCGCGTCGACCGACATCTTGCCGACGTCGTGGAGGGCCGCGGAGTAGCGGATCTCCCTGCACCATTCCGCGGGCTGCTTCATCAGCTTCGCGATCATGTAGCTGTACTCGTTGACGCGCAGGATGTGGTTGCCCGTGTCCTCGTCGTGCAACTCGGCGGCGCGCGCGAGCAGCCCCACGGAGACCTGGAAGGCGCGCTCCGTCTCGCGCTGCAGCCCGGCGATGCGCCGGCCCTGGCGCGCGAGCTCGACGTTCTGGTGCGAGATGCGGTCGAGCATGTCGGCGCGCTCGATCGCCGTGCCGACGAAGTGGTTGAGCGGCGCGAGCAGCGCGGCGTGCGAGGCGGGGAAGGGGACGGGGCCGCGGCCCTTCTCGTCGTGGCGGTTGATCAGCTGCACGACGCCGATCACGACGCCATCCGCGTTCTTCATCGGGAAGGCGAGGATCGAGCGCGTCGTGTAGCCGAGCGCGATGTCCGAGGCCGGGTTGAACCGGAAGGGCATCTTCACGGAGATGCGATAGGCATCCGGGATCCTGAGCATGCGCCCGGTCTCCGCGGCGTAGCCGGCGATCGAGGCGGTGTTCATCGGCACGCGCAGCCCTGCCTTCGGCACGGGGATGCGGTCGTTCTGGAAATGCGTGGCCTCGAGCCACTTCTTCACGCCCTCGCGGCGGACGAGGAAGATCGTCCCGGCCTCGGCGCCCGTCAGCCTGCGGCTGTGGCTGAGCACCCGGCCCATCATCTCGTCCGAGGTGACGCTGGCCGAGATGGCGAGGAATTCGCTGAAGTCAATCGTCCTGCCCATGCGCGACTGGACCCTTCCCGACGATGTGCGCCCGCAGGCTATACCGAAACCGATGCGGCTCGCATCCGGTCCGTCAGACCGTCGCCTTGGGCTTCGCGGAGAGGTGCTCCTGCAGCCGCGGCATGAGCTCGACGAGGTTGCAGGGGCGGTGGCGGTTGTCGAGCTGCCACCTGAGGATCTCCTCCCAGCCGTCGCGGCATGCAGAGGGGGAACCGGGCAGGGCAAAGACATAGGTGCCGCCGGCGACTCCGCCGACCGCGCGGCTCTGGATCGTCGAGGTCCCGATCTTCGGCCAGCTGATCCAGCGGAACATCTCGCCGAAGCCGTCGATGCGCTTCTCGAGCAGGGATTCGACGGCCTCCGGCGTCACGTCGCGGCCGGTGACGCCGGTCCCGCCGGTGGACACGACGACGTCGACCTGGCTGTCGGCGATCCAGGCGCGGATGGCTGCCGCGATCTCTGCCACGTCGTCACGCACGATGCGGCGCGCATGCACCACGTGGCCGTCGCGGCGGACCATCTCGGCGAGCGCGTCGCCCGACCTGTCGTCGGCGGCGCCCCTCGTGTCGGACACCGTCAGGATCGCGATGTTGACCGGCAGGAAGGGGCGGCTCTCATCGATCTTTGGCATTGGGACCGGTCGCTCTGGCTGTCAGGAACACCGGAGGAACGTAGCTCGGCCAGGCGCCCTGGGCGACCGCGTCGAGCGAGGGTGCGGGCTGGCCCATGCGCTCGGAATACATCCAGTAGGAATAGAGGACGCGGGTGATGAAATGCCGCGTCTCCGGCGAGGGCAGGGTCTCGATCGCCAGCAGCGCGTCCTCGCGCGTCTCGGCGTCGCGCTGGTCCCGGCGCTGCTTCCATCGCACCACGGTGCCGGGGCCGGCGTTGTAGGAGGCGGCGAGGCGGATGAGGTCGCCGCCCACCGGCTCGCTCTCGAGAAGTTGCAGCAGGTAGCGCTGGCCCAGCGTCATGTTGAATGACGGGTCGTGGAGGCGGGCGCGGCGGACCGGGCCGCCATTCAGCATCGCCGCGGTGCGCGGCATGATCTGCATCAGGCCGCGCGCGCCGGCCGGGCTGACGGCGCGCGGGTCGAAGCGCGACTCCTGGCGGATGAAGGCGTAGACGAGGGCCGGGTCGAGCGCGAAGCCCTCGCTGGGCTGCCAGGGCGGGATCGGGTAGGCGCTCGAATCGAAGGGGCGGGTGTCATCGCCGCTGTCCCGTCCCAGCCGCGCGGCAAGTCCGGAGAGGTTGGCGCGCAGCGCGACGGCGAAGAGGGCGGTGCGCTGGTCGCGCGACCCGGTCTCCGCGAGGCGGGCGAACTCGGCCTCCGCGCGGGATTGCTGCCCGGCCTGCAGGAGCATGAACCCGCGCTGGCCGGCGGGGAGGCGCTGGAGCGCGGCGATCTGATCCTGCGTCGTCTCCGGCATCTCCCAGTTGAAAGGCATGCCGCGGCCGAGCGAGCGGATGGCGAGGAGGCCGTAGAAGCTTCTTGGATGCTTCGCCGCGACCTCGAGCCAGGGATCGACCCGCTCGAACCGCTTCGCCCGCAGGTGGGAGCGCGCCGCCCAGAAGGCCGCCGCCGAGACCTCCCAGGCATGGGCGCCGGGCAGGCGCGCGAGGTCCTCGAAATGACCCGATGCCGCGCCGAAGTCGTCGAGCGCGAAGGCGGCCAGGCCGGCGACCCAGTGGGCGCGCGGCGCGGCCGAGCGCGCGGCCGCCCCCCGGGCGATCCGCAGCGCCCCCGCCTCGTCGTCGCGGGCGAAGAGGCCGGCGGCGATGCGGGTGAGGAAATGGTCCTGCTCGGCCTCGGTCATGAGCCGGCGGCCCTCGGGGGAGCGGATGGCCGCCTCGGCCTTGTCGAGCTCCGCCGCGCGCAGGGCCGCGAAGAGCCGCGTACGAAGCCGGTCGCGGGCCGCGACGTCCTTTCGCGACAGGTCGCCCCGGCCCGGGGGCATGCGCGCCTCCTTGCCGGGCCCGAGGTCGTTGATGGCGGCGCCGGGGGCGATCGCCCGCACCGGCTGGCCGGCGGGCTTGTCCAGCCTGGCTCCGGGATGGAGCGCGACCGCGGCAGCTCGGATCGCCTGGGCGTCGCGATGGTCCGGGTTGTCGCGCAGCCAGGCGGCGAACTCGGCTGCGCGGGGCGTCGCCTCGGGGGAGAGCAGGTACTCGGCGCGGACATCGGCGACGAGGCGCGCGTCGCGGGTGCGCTCGAGGGCCCGGCTCGCGGCCCGCTGGTCGCCGCGGCCGGCGGCGGCGAAGGCCGCGCGGTAGGCGGCGGCGTCGGCGGGCTCGAGCGGCTGGGGGAGGGAGAGGTTCGCGGGCCGGACGAAGGGGCCCAGACGGATCATGGACGCGCTGTCGGTGCGCGTGACGTCGTGGTCGGCGGCGCGGGACTGCGCCGGCGAGGCACAAGGCAGGATCGCCAGCATGGCCGCGAGCGATGCCAGCAGGACGAAGGTCCCGCCGATCTGCGAGGCGGCTTGCGCACGCCTTGAAGTATTCCTGCGTCTGCCCAGCATCGAGGCGAGTCAGGTACAGGACTGGCCGCAAGGT
>VGDA01000003.1 GCA_016869915.1 Alphaproteobacteria bacterium | reverse complement strand
CGCGACGTCGACGCGCGGAACCATGGCTCAGAAATCCGTCTTCACGCCGCCCTCGGCCTTGCGGCGGGCGACGAAGGCGGCAAGCTCCTCGCGGATCGCCGGGTCCATCGGCGGCTCGGCATAGGCGTCGAGCTTCTCGCGCCAGATGCGCGCGGTGGCGTCGTGCGCGTCGGGTGCGCCGGCCTCGCGCCAGGCCTCGTGGTTGCGCCAGTCCGAGACCATCGGCGCGAAGAAGGCGGTGCGGTAGCGCGCCTGCGTATGGGCGCAGCCGAAGAAATGCCCGCCGGGCCCGACCTCGCGGATCGCGTCGATGGCAAGGTCCTCGGGCGCCGTGCCGAGGGGACGCAGGAACTCCGCGACCATGCCGAGGAGGTCGGCGTCGAGGATCATCTTCTCGAACGAGGCCTGCAGGCCGCCCTCCATCCACCCCGCGCCGTGCATCAGCAGGTTGGCCCCGCCCATGATCGCGCCCCAGAGGGAGAAGACGCTCTCGTAGGCGGCCTGCGCGTCGAGCGTGTTCGCGGCGCAGGCGTTCGACGAGCGGTAGGGCAGGCCATAGCGCCGCGCGAGCTGCCCGCCGAGGAGCGCGGCCTTCATGTATTCCGGCGTGCCGAAGGCCGGCGCGCCGGACTTCATGTCGACGTTCGACGTGAAGCCGCCATAGACGAAGGGCGATCCGGGACGCGCGGCCTGCGCGAGGACCAGCCCGAGCAGCGCCTCCGCGTTCTGCTGGGTCGCGGCCCCCGCGACCGTCACCGGCGCCATCGCGCCGGCGAGCGTGAAGGGCGTGACGCAGACCACCTGGTTGGCGCGCGCCATCTCGACGACGCCGATGCACATCGGCTCGTCGAGGCGCAGCGGCGAGGAGGTGTTGATGATCGTGAAGAGCGATGGCTCGCGCCCGAGGGCCTCGCGGTCGATGCCGCGGGCGATCCGCGCCATCTCGATGCCGTCGAGGATGCGCTGCCGGCCGAGGCTGTAGGCGTGGATCGGCTTGTCGGTCAGCGTCAGCATGTCGTACAGCGCGTCGAGGTGCCGGATCGACGCATGCAGGTCCGCGGGCTCCACCGGATAGCCCGCGACGACATGCACGACGGGCAGCGCCTGCACGAGGCGCAGCAGGTCGTCGAAGTCGGCGCGGTTCCCTGGGCGGCGGCCGCGCGCGCGGTCGGCCACGTTGGGCGCGCTGGCGACGGAGCCGAAGGCCACGGCGTCGCCGCCGATCTCCACCGTGCGACCGGGGTTGCGCGCATGGAGGCGGAAGCTGCGCGGCGCCTTGCCGATCGCGGCCTCCACGACGCCGCGATCGAGGCGCACCCGCGGCGAAGCCGGATCGACCCGCGCGCCGGCGGCGCGCAGGATGTCGCGCGCCTCCGCGTCGAGGACGTCCATCCCGATCTCCTCGAGGATGCCCAGCGAGGCGAGGTGGATAGCCTCGAGCTCGTCGGCGGAGACGGCGGGGACCGGCGCGAAGGGCAGGCGCGGCTGCGGCTGTGGCGCCGCGGCGGCGGCATCGCGCCCCGCCGCCTGGCGCTCGCGCCGGCCGCGCCTTGCCGTCATGCGCGCATCCTCGCGCCCTTCGGGTCGAAGGCCGGCTCGGGCAGCCGCGTCGCGCGGCGGCGCACGCCGATGATCTCCACCTCGAAGCCGTCGACCTCGCCCGCGACGTCCTTCGGCACGTAGCCGAGCGCCAGCGACGCGTCGACCGAATGGCCGAAGCCGCCGGACGTCACCCAGCCCAGCGGCTTGCCGCGATGCCAGATCGGCTCGTCGCCGATCGCGTCGGCATCGCCGGCCTCGACGCGGAAGGCACAGAGCCGCAGCGGCCCGCCGCCGGCGTCGCGTGTCTCGAGCGCCGCGGCGCGGCCCACGAAGTCGGGCTTGTCCCAGGCCACGAAGCGGCCGAGCCCTGCCTCGACCGGGCCGTAGAGCGGGCGGTATTCGCGCGCCCACGTCCCGAAGCTCTTCTCGAGCCGCATCGAGTGGAGGGCGCGCGCGCCGAAATGGCGGATGCCGGCGTCGCGCCCCGCGTCGAGGAGCAGGTCGTGCACGTGGCGCTGGTACTCCGGCTTCATCCAGATCTCGTAGCCGAGGTCGCCGGTGAACGAGATGCGGCCGACCATCGCCGGGGCCATGCCGATGTCCATACTGCGGAAGGACAGGAAGGGGAAGGCGGAGAGGTCGTCGCGCACCAGCTTCTGCAGCAGCGCGCGCGCGCCGGGGCCGGCAACGGACAGGCCGACCCATTCGTTCGCGCAGGCGCGCGCCACGACGCCGCGATCGGGCATGTGGCGCTCGAACCAGCGCTGGTAGTAGCGCTCCGCTGCCATCGTGCCGACCAGGAAGAAGCGGTCGGCCGCGAGGCGCGCGACGGTGAAGTCGCCGATGAGGCGGCCGCGGTCGTTGAGCATCGGCGTCAGCGCGACGCGGCCGATCGCCGGCATGCGGTTCGCCATCATGCGCGACAGCCAGGCCTCGGCGCCGTGGCCCCCGACCTCGAACTTGCCGTAGCTGGAGATCTCGGTGAGGCCCACGCCCTCGCGCACCGCCTTCACTTCCGCGGCGACATGCGGATGCGCGTTCGAGCGCCGGAAGGTGATCTCCTCGACGGGCTCGGTGCCGGCGGGCGCGAACCACAGCGCGTGCTCCATGCCCCAGTAGTCGCCGAAGACCGCGTTGGCGGCCTTCAGGCGGTCGTAGATCGGCGTCGTCTTGAGCGGGCGCGCCGCGACCAGTTCCTCGTTGGGGAAGCGGATGCGGAATCGCCGCGAGTAGTTCTCGCGCACCTTCGCGTTGGTGTAGGCCATGGTCGCCCAGTCGCCGAAGCGCGCGACGTCCATGCCCCAGATGTCGGCGCCGGGATCGCCATGCGCCATCCAGTTCGCCAGCGACAGGCCGACGCCGCCGCCCTGGCTGAACCCTGCCATGACGCCGCAGGCGACCCAGAAGTTCCGCAGGCCGCGCACCGGCCCGATCACCGGGTTGCCGTCGGGGGCGAAGGTGAAGGGGCCGTTGATGATCTTCTTGATGCCGGCCTTCTCGATCGCGGGGTAGTGGCGGAAGCCGACCTCGAGCGAGGGCGCGATGCGGTCGATGTCGTTGTTGAGCAGCTCGTGGCCGAAGCTCCACGGCGTCTCGCGCTCCGACCACGGCACGCCGGCACGCTCGTACGTGCCCATGAGCATGCCCTTGCCTTCCTGGCGCATGTAGATCTCGCCGTCGGAATCGACGATGTGGAGCATCTCCTTCTCCGAGGCGGCGACCTCCGGGATCTCCTCCGAGATGATGTACTGGTGCTCCATCGCGAGGATCGGCAGCTCGAGCCCGACCATGCGCCCGACCTCGCGCGCCCACAGGCCGCCGGCGTTGACCACGTGCTCGGCGTGGATCGTGCCCTTCTCGGTCACCACGTCCCAGGTCCCGTCCGGCCTGTGCAGCAGCTCGACGACGCGGTTGTGCTTCTCGACCGTGGCGCCCTGGATCGTCGCGGCCTTGGCGTAGGCGTTGGTCACGCCCCAGGGATCGACATGGCCCTCGATCGGGTCGTAGAGCGCGCCCACGAAATACTTCGTCTCCATCAGCGGGAAGAGGCGCCTGGCCTCCGCGAGGTCGACGAACTCCAGGTCCATGCCGAGGTAGCGGCCGCGCGCATGCACCATCTTCAGCCAGTCGTAGCGCGTCTTCGTCCCGGCGAGCATCAGGCCGCCGGTGATGTGCACGCCGCACGACACGCCGGAGATCTCCTCGATCTCCTTGTAGAGGTTGATCGTGTACTGCTGCAGCTTCGCGACGTTCGGGTCGCCGTTGATCGTGTGCATGCCGCCGGCCGCGTGCCAGGTCGAGCCGGAGGTGAGCTCGGAGCGCTCGACGAGGACGACGTCCCGCCAGCCCACCTTGGTCAGGTGGTAGAGGACGCTGGCGCCGACGACGCCACCCCCGATGACGACGGCCTTTGCATGCGACTTCATGTTCGTTTCCCCCGGATTCGGACGCGGGGAGGTTAGAGGCAAACCACGCGCCGGCGGAAGCCGCGCCCGCGGCCCCGCGGCGGCGCTACGTGGCGCGCGTCCCGGCGCGGCGCCCGCGCACGTCGCGCCGCGTCATGGCGCGAAGGCGCCCGGGCAGTTCAGCGACCACCGCCTCGCGCTGCGCGTCGTCCATGCGCGTCCACGAAGCGATCTCCATGCGCCGGCGCCCGCAGCCGATGCACTGGTCGGTCACGGAGTCGAGCACGCAGACGCGGATGCAGGGGCTGGCGGGGCGTTCCATCGCGCGCCGGTCTAGCCGGATTCCGCCGCCGCGAAAAGCGCTCGACCATCGCCCGCGCCGCGCTCTATAGCCGCACGCGGGAGGGACGGCTCATGGCCTACGAACTCGCGCGCGTGCCCCGCGTCCTCGGCGGCGCCGGCGCGCGTGCGCGCCTCGGCGAGGTCGCGGCGCTCCATGGCGGGACCGTGCTGCTCGTCGCGGACCCGGCGCTCGTCGCCAGCGGCGTGGCCGGCGAGGTGCGCGCGACGCTCGCGGCCGCCGGGCTGTCCTGCGAGGTCTTCGACGCCTTCGCCTCCGATCCCGCCCTCTCGGCGGCCGACGAGGGCGCGCGCCGCGCATGCGAAGGCGGCGCGGCCTGCGTGGTCGCCCTCGGCGGTGGATCCGCCCTCGACCTCGGCAAGGCCGTCGCCGCGATCGCCGGCGCGAGCGCGCCGGCGGAGGCCTATGCCCTCTGCGCGCGCGACCTACCGGCGCGGCGCATCGGCGTGGTCTGCGTGCCGACCACGGCGGGGACGGGCGCCGAGCTCACGCGCACCGCGGTGCTGTCGCGCCCCGACAAGGCGAAGACATGGCTCTGGGGCGAGGCGCTGAAGGCCGACGCGGTCGTGCTCGACCCCGAGCTCGCCGTGGGCCTGCCCGCGCATCTCACCGCCGCGACCGGCATCGACGCCCTCGTCCACGCGGTCGAGGCTGCCACCAATCGCAACGCGAGCCCGGCGAACAGCGTCGCGGCGCACGAGGCGATCCGGCTGGTTGCGACGCATCTCGAGAGGGCGGTCGCCGACGGGGCCGACATCGCCGCGCGCGAGGGGATGCAGCGCGCGGCGGCGCTCGCCGGGATCGCGATCGACAACGCCGGCACGGCGATCGCGCACAATGTCGGCCATGCGCTGGCCTCGCTGCGCCCGGTCCACCATGGCCGCGCGGTCGGGCTGGCGATGCTGGCGACCGCGGAATGGAACGCGCGCGACGACGATGGCCGCTGGGCCGCCTGCGCGGCCGCGATGGGGGCCCCGGGAGAGGGCTTCGCGCGCGGCTTCGCGCGGCTGCTGCGCGCCGTCGGGATCCGCGTCTCGCTCGAGGCGGAATGCGCTGGCCTCCGCGCGGAGGACCTCGCGGCGGCGATGCGCGCGCCCGACAACGCGCCGATGCGCGCCTCGAACTGGCGCGCGACGACGGACGAGGACCTGCTCGCGATCGCGCGCGGCATGCTCGGGCAGCGCTGAGGAGGCGACCACGTGAAGATCGCGTCGATCGAGATCACCCAGCACCAGCTGCCGCTGGACCCGCCCTTCCACCCCAGCTGGTCGTCGCGGCCGCGCGCGCGCTTCGATGCCACGATCGTGCGCGTGCGCACGGACGAGGGGCACGAGGGCATCGGCTCGGGCGACTACATGCTGGGCTTCGCGGGTCACGAGCACGTCTTCGTCGGCGAGGATCCTCTGCGGCTCGAGCGGCATCACCGCGCGCTGTCGCACATCGCCTTCCACTACGGCCGCTGCTGGCCGCTCGACCTCGCGCTCTGGGACCTCGCCGGCAAGATCGCGGGCCAGCCCTGCTGGAAGCTGCTGGGCGGGATGCGCGACCGGCTCGCCTGCTACGCCTCGAGCGGCACGTTGCGCGACGGCCCCGCGCTCGCCGACCTCGCGCAGCGCGCGCTCGACCGCGGCTTCCGGGCGATGAAGATCCGCTTCCGGCGCGGCGACTGGCGCGCCGACATCGCGGCGCTCGAGGCGGTGCGCGCGCGCGTCGGCGACCGGCTCGAGCTGATGGTGGACTGCAACCAGGGCTGGCGTTTCCCGTGGGACACGATGTCGTCGTGGACCGCGAAGGACGCGCTGGTCGTGGGGCGCGAACTGGAGCGGCTCGGCGCCTACTGGATGGAGGAGCCGCTGCATCGCGCCGACCGCGAGGGCATGCGGCTGCTGCGCGAGAAGCTCGACATCCGGATCGCGGGCGGCGAGCTCGACCGCGAGATGGCCGAGCTGCGCGACCTCGTCGCCGGCGGCTGCCTCGACGTGATCCAGCCCGACGTCGTGTCCGTGGGCGGCATCACCGGCCTCGCGAAGGTCGCCGCGATGGCGGGCGAGCACGGCATCGCCTTCACGCCGCACAGCTGGGGCAACGGGATCGGCGTGGCGGCCAACGCGCATCTCATGGCGGGCGCCACCGACGGGAGCTTCTTCGAGTTCCCCTGGGATCCGCCGGAATGGACGAAGGAGCGGCGCGACTTCATGCTGCGCGCGCCGCTCGACGTCGACCACCGCGGCGACCTCGTGCTCGGCGACGCGCCGGGCCTCGGCTTCGAGCTCGACGAGGAGATGCTGGCGCGCACGCGCGTCGATGGCGGCGTGGTAAGGTCGAACAACTGAACCGCAGGGGGGCGCGTCGATGCGCGACTGGGTCGATTTCGTACACGGACTGGCGCTCGCCGACATCCCGGCCGAGGTCCGGCATCGCGCGCGGATGTGCCTGCTCGACCTCGCGGGCGTCGCCGCTAGCGGCCGCGGCACGCCGGTGTCGCGCATCGTCCACGACTTCGCCGCCGCCCACCAGCTTGGCGGCCGGCTCGGCGCGCGCATGATCTTCGACGGGCGGCGCGTGTCGCTGCCCGGCGCGGCGATGGCTGGCGCCGCGACGATCGACGGCTACGACGCGCATGACGGCCACCGCCTGACCAAGGGCCACGCGGGCGTCGTCGTCCTGCCGGCGCTGCTCGCGCTGGAGGACGAGGCCGCGCCGTCGCGCGACGGCGCCGAGTTCCTCGTGCGGCTCGTGATGGGCTACGAGATCGCGACGCGCGCCGGCATCGCGCTCCACGCGACGGTCCCGGACTACCACACCTCGGGCGCATGGAACGCGCTCGCCGCCGCGGCCGTCGCCGCGCGCGCGCTGCGCTTCGACCGCGAGACCACGCGCCACGCGCTGGGCACGGCGGAGTTCTACGGCCCGCGCAGCCAGATGATGCGCTGCATCGACTTCCCGACGATGGTCAAGGACGGCTCGACCTATGGCGGCCAGGTCGGCCTCTCCGCGGCGCTGATGGCGCAGGCCGGCTTCACGGGCGCGCCGGCGATCAGCGTCGAGGGCGGCGACGCCGCCGCGTTCTGGGGCGACCTCGGCACGCGCTGGCGGATACTCGAGCAGTACTTCAAGCCATGGCCCATCTGCCGCTGGGCGCAGCCCTCCGTCGCCGCCGCCCAGGATCTGCGCGCGCAGGCAGCGGGGCGGGCGATCGAGAAGGTGCGCATCCGCACCTTCCACGCCGCCGCCAGGCTCGACGTGCGCGAGCCCGATGGCACGGATGCCGCGCAATACGCGCTGCCCTTCCCGGTCGCCGCGATGCTCGCCCACGGCAAGGTCGATGGCGACACCGTCACCACGGGCCTGCGCGACCCGGCGACGCTGGCGATGGCGCGCCGCATCACGACCGAGACCGATCCCGAGCTCGACGCGCTCTTCCCCGCGCGGCGCATCGCGATCGTGGAGGTGACGCTCTCCGACGGCACCGTGCTCGCCAGCCCGCGCACCGAGGCGCGTGGCGATCCGGAGGATCCTCTGTCCGACGCCGAGCTCCTCGCGAAGGCCGAGGCCTCGCTTGTCCCGCGCATCGGCCGCGCGCGCCACGACGCGCTGCGCGCCGACATCGCGGGGATCGAGGCCGCCCCCGCCGCGCGCCGGATCGTCGAGACGCTGCTGTCGCCGCTGGCCTGACCGTCAGGGCGCGCGGCCCAGCGGGTGCACCGGCTGGTCGTGCGCGCGGAGCAGGAAGCGCCGGAACACCTCCGCGTAGCCGTCATAGGCAAGGCCGCCATTGGCGGAGAGCAGCTCGTCGCGGCGCTGGCGGTACAGCGCGGGCAGCCTGTACCAGGCGACCGCGGGCCAGCGGTGGTGCGCCGCGTGCAGGTTGTTGAACAGGAAGAGCGGGCCGAGCAGGGTCGCGTTCTCGACCACCGCGGTGCGCCGCGCCGGGTCCGCGTGCGCGCGGTGCTCGGCGAAGGAGCGCACGAGTGCGAGCGCCGCGCCGCCCTGGACGAAGCCGAGCGCGTAGAGCCAGGGCGGGACCCCGAAGGCCCAGAAGACGAGCGCGAGGAAGGGCGCCAGCAGAATCGCGTGCGCGATCCACGCGCGCGCGACGCGCGGGTCGTGGCGCGCGCGCCATTCCGCGCGCAGGAACGTCGCCGCGCTCCAGGCGGGCCCGATCGCGAGGCGGCCGAGCAGGGTCGATTGCGCGCGCAGGGCGGCGCGCGCGAACGGGCCGCGCCTCGCCCAGTCCCCGGGCGCGACATAGCGGCTCTCCGGATCGTCGATCGGGTCGGTCAGGCGCTCGTCGCGATGGTGGCGCAGGTGCGTGTCGCGGTAGCGCGCATAGGGCAGCCAGATCCAAAGCGGCGCGCAGGCAAGCGCATGGTTCAGCGCCGCGCTGCGCGTAGGGTGCCCGTGGATCGCCTCGTGCTGCAGCGAGGAGAACCAGGCCGAGACGATCGCGGCGCAGGCGGCGAAGCCCCACCAGGGCAGCGCGTCGTGGTTGAGGCAGAGCGCGATCCACGCCGTGTGCAGCGCCGTGGCCAGCGCGAGTGTCGGCCACTCTATCGCCGGCCGCGCCTCCATCAGGCGGGCTCGGGATAGCCTGCCGCGCGGGCCTCGGCGTCGCGCGCGAGCGTCGGTGCGTAGTCCGCGCGCGAGGCGGGCGCGAAGCCGGCGAGGCAGAGCGCGCGCGAGAGCGGCGCGAACCATGGCCGCGACGGCGTTGCAAGCAGGGCCTCGCGCAGGCGCCGAGCGTCGTCGCCGGGAAACGCAGGCGAGCAGACGATGGCCGGCGCGGGCGCCGTCGCGGTGCTCTCGAGCACGCGCACGGGCTCGAGCAGCTCGGGGCGATGGCGCCGCAGCATCATGTGCCAGTAGGCGTCGAGCGGGCCGATGTCGATCTCGCCCGCGACCACGGCGTCGAGGATCCGCCGCGCGGTGACGAGGCCGCCCGTCACGCGCACGAAGAGCCGCGCGCGGCCGGCCGCGCGATGCGCGAGCAGGTGGTGGCGGAAGGCGTTGAAGCCGGAATGGGAGTGCTCGACCGTCCATCCGGCATGGCCGACGAAGCTGTCCTCCAGCCGGCGCCAGGGGGAGTCGCGGCGCACGATCAGGTCGCTGCGATAGACGGCGCGGCCGCCCGCCCAGTCCGCGTCCGGTATCGGCGCGACGAGCGGCACGACCTCGGCGAGCCCCAGCGCGATCGGGAAGCCGCACATGAACACGGCGCCGAGGTCGGGTCGCCGCCAGAGCTCCTCGAGCGGCCGTGGCGCCGGGTAGGGCATGTAGGCGAGGTCCAGCCCTGCCTCCGCGGCTGACCGCGCGACGAGCTCGCGCCAGGCCTCCTCGGCCGCGGGCGCGACCGCGTACATGCGCGCGTTGGCGACGAAGCCGCTCATCGGACGCCCAGTTCCTCGCGCCTGCGCGCGACATAGGCGTCGAGTTCCTCGCGCACCGCGGGGTCGAGCGGCGGCGGCTCGTAGGCGTCGCGCAGCCGCGGCCACATCTCCGCCGCGCGATCCGTCGCGGTCCTCGCGCCGGCGTCGCGCCAGTTCTCGAAGTTCGACCAGTCGGAGAGGATGGGCCGCCAGAAGGCCGTCTCGTAGCGCGCCAGCGTGTGCGCCGTGCCGAAGAAATGCCCTCCCGGCGGCACGCCGAGGATGGCGTCGACGCCGATGTCGTCGTCGGTGAAGTCGACGGGCTTAAGGATCTCCGCCCAGCCGCGCAGCATCTCCGCGTCGACGACGATCTTCTCCATCGACGCCGACAGGCCGCCCTCCAGCCATCCGGCCGCATGGTAGACGAGGTTGCTGTGGCTCATCACCGAGGCCCAGAGGGAGAACGACGTCTCCCATGTCGCCTGCGCGTCGACGCAGGGGCTCGCGTTGGGCGCGCTCGATCGCACGGGAAGGCGGAAGCGCCGCGCGAGCTGCGCGCTTGCGATCGTGGCGTTGACGTATTCCGGGGTGCCGAAGGCCGGCGCGCCGGTGCGCATGTCGACATTCGAGGTGAAGGCGCCGAACACGCAGGGCGTGCCGGGTCGCACCATCTGGCACAGCGCGATGATGCCGAGCGCCTCGGCCGCGCCCTGGGCGAGGGCGCCCGCCAGCGTCACCGGGGCCATCGCGCCCATCAGCGTGAAGGGCGTGATCGCCACGCACTGCCCGTGCTCGGCGAGGATCATGACGCTCTCGAGGATCTCCTCGTCGACGCGCCGCGGCGAGTTGACGTTGGTGATGCAGAGCAGCGTCGGCCGCGCGGCGAGGCCCTCCGGGGTCGTGCCGTGCTCGATCGCCGACATCGCGATGCCGTCGATCGACTGGGCCGCGCCGGTGCCGCGCGAGCTCCACACCAGGTCGGAGAGCTCGACATGCGCGCGATAGGCCTCGATGTGGCGGACCGGCACGGGCACGTCGACCGGCTCGACCACCATGCCGCCCTGCCAGTGCAGGACGCCGAGCGCGCTCGTGACCTTGATGATGTCGCGGAACGCCTCGAGGTCTCCGTAGCGCCGGCCGCGGCCGAGGTCCGCCACGTGCGGCGCGCCGCCGACGGGGCCGAAATTGACGACGTCGCCACCCACGTGCAGGTGGCGCTCCGGGTTGCGGGCATGCAGCACGAAGCGCTCGGGCGCGTGGCGCAGGAAGGCCTCGACGACGTCGCGGCCCATGCGCACAAACTGCGTCTCCTCGTCGACGAGGCAGCCATTGCGGCGGCAGGCCTCGCGCGCTCGCGCGCTGCGCAGCTCGAGCCCGCCGTCCTGGAGGATGCGGAACGCCGCGTCGACGATGCGCTCCAGCTGCGAGGGGGAAAGGACCTCCAGCGGCTTCCAGCGGTTCGACAGGCGGGGCAGCGGGGCGTGCGTGGCGGGCGCGGCGCGGTCGGCGCGCGTGCGCGACCTCCCGCGTGCCACTCCGGTTCGTGGGGTCTTTTCAATCATCGTCAGATGCTGGAATGGATGCGCCGGAATCTCCAGCGCCGTGAAAGACCCGCCTTGTAGCCCCGCCCGGCCCGCGGCTAGGCTCGCAACCGAACAGGGAGGGCTATCAATGACAGACAAGCTTCATCCGCTCGTCACCGCCGCGGGCCGCGAGATGGCCGACGGCAAGCTCGATCGGCGCGAGTTCCTGCGCGTCGCCACGCTGCTCGGCGTCGGCGCCGGCGCCGCCTACTCGATGGCGGGGCTGAGCGAACCGGCCATGGCGCAGGGTGCGCCGCGCAAGGGCGGCACGCTGCGCCTCGGCATGCGCGTGCAGGACCTCTCGAGCCCGCACACCTATTCTTGGATCGAGGCGACCAACGTCGCGCGCCAGACGGTCGAGTACCTGACCTACACGGGCGTCGACAACGTCACCCGCCCCGGCCTCGTCGAGAAGTGGGAGGCGAGCCCCGACCTGAAGTCGTGGAAGATCTCGCTGCGCCGCGACGCGAAGTGGCGCAAGGGCGGCAGGGCGTTCAGCGCCGACGACGCGATCTGGAACATGAAGCGGATGCTGGACCCGGCAACCGGCTCCTCGACCGTCGGCCTGCTGCGTGCCTTCATCCTCGAGAACTTCGAGCTCGACGAGATCGACCCGCGGACCCAGAAGAAGCGCGTCTCGTTCCGCCTCTGGGATTCCAACGCCTTCCGCAAGATCGACGACTTCACCTTCGAGATCAACGGCAAGTCGTCCTTCCTCGGCATCCCCGAGGCGATGTTCCACTACCCGGCGCACATGCTCGACCCGGCCGAGGGCGGCAAGTTCGGCGTCGGCTCCAACGGCACGGGCGCCTTCGAGCTCGTCGAGCTCGAGGTCGGCAAGCGCGCCATCCTCGTCGCGCGCAAGGACCCGCACTGGGCCGGCGGCCCGTGGCTGGACCGCATCGAGGTGATCGACCTCGGCGACGACAGCGCGGCGCAGGTCGCCGCGCTCGCCTCGCGCCAGGTCGACATGATCTACCAGGGCGCGATCGCTGCGCTGCCCGCGGCGGAGCGCCTGCCTCACGTCCAGGTCAACTCCGTCGACACGGCCTACACGGCCGTCGCGCGCGTCCACCCGATCAAGCCCTTCGACGACAAGCGGGTGCGCCAGGCGCTGCGCCACGCGACCGATACCGAGGCGGTGCTCAAGGTCGCGCATCGCGGCCTCGGCAGCCCGGGCGAGCACCACCATGTCGCCAAGGTCCACCCGGAATACGCGGACGTGGGCTTCATGCGCCGCGACGTGGCGAAGGCCAAGGCGCTGCTCGCCGAGGCGGGCTACCCGAACGGCATCGACACGGAGATCGCCTGCCGCCCGCAGCCCGACTGGGAACTGCTCGCCGTCCAGACGATGGTCGAGCAGTGGAAGGAGGCGGGCATCCGCGTGAAGATCAACGTGATGCCCTCCGCGCAGTACTGGGACGTGTGGACGAAGGTGCCCTTCGGCTTCACGACCTGGGCCCACCGCCCGCTCGGCGTCATGGTGCTCGGCCTTGCCTACCGCACCGGCGCGGCCTGGAACGAGGCCAACTGGTCGAACAAGGAGTTCGACGCGCTGCTCGCCGAGGCGGAGGGCTATCTCGACGTCGAGAAGCGCCGCGCGGTGGTGGCCAGGCTCGAGCAGATCATGCTCGACGACGGCCCGGCGGTCGTGCCGCTCTGGCGCGCGCTGTTCAACTACTCGGACAAGAAGGTGAAGGGGTACAGGATCCACCCCACCGCCTACATCGAGTTCCGGGAAGTCTGGATCGAAGGCTGATCCTCGACGCGCGCAGCCGCCGCCGCGGGACATCCTCCCGCGGCGGCGGTCGCCTGCGCGCCGACCGGTCCCGGGCCCACGCGTGGCGCGATACCTCCTCCGCCAGTCGCTGAACATCGTCCTCACGCTCCTGGCGGTGACGTTCCTCGTCTTCGCCCTCAACGAACTCACGCCCGGCGACGTCGCGCGCAAGCTCCTCGGCCCCTATGCAACGCAGGAGCAGGTCGACCACCTGTTCCGCGAGATGGGCCTCGATCGCCCGCTGCTCGTCCGCTACGCCGAGTACCTCGGCAACGTCCTGCGCGGCGACCTCGGCACCTCCGTGATCTACCGCCAGCCGGTCGCCGACGTCCTGCTCGACCGGCTCGGCCACACGCTCCTGCTCGCCGCGATCTGCTTCGCCGTCATCGTGCCGCTCTCGGTCGCGCTCGGCGTCCTGGCCGGCATGCGCGAGCGCTCGCCGCTCGACCGCGGCATATCCGTGTTCGCGTCGGTCTGCGCCTCCGTCCCCGAGTTCGCCATGGGCGTCTTCATGCTGGCGATCTTCGTGGTCTGGCTGGGCGTGCTGCCCGGCACGTCGCCCATGCGCGCCACCGCCGAGTGGCCGGTCTGGATGCAGTTCGTCCTGCCCGTCGCCGTGGTCACGCTCTACGACGCGGGCTACCTGGTCTCGATGATCCGCGCCTCGATGGTCGAGGTCATGCGCCAGCCCTTCGTGCGCACGGCGGTGCTGAAGGGCATGCCCTTCGGCCGCGTGGTCACGCGCCACGCGATGCGCAACGCGCTCATCACCCCGTTCACCGTGATCCTGCTGCAGCTCAACTACCTCGTGTCCGGCCTCGTCGTCGTCGAGACGCTCTTCGCCTATCCCGGCTTCGGCCGCATGATGCTCGAGGCCGCGCTCGCCAAGGACATCGCGGTGGTGGAGGCGGGCGCGCTGGTCGCCGTCATGGTCACGATGCTGACCCAGCTGCTCGGCGACCTCGGCTACATGAAGCTCGACCCGAGGATCCGCATATGACCGCGCGGCCCGCGGCCTGGATCGCGCTCCTGGCGCGCTCGCCGGTCGGCTGCGTCGGCGCGGCGATCGTGCTGTCCTGGGCGGCCCTGGGCCTGCTCGCGCCATGGCTCGCGCCGCACCCGCCGAACCGGATCGACCCCGCGCTCATCGCCTATCCCTACCCGACCGCGGCGAACTGGCTCGGCGTCGACCAGCTCGGCCGGGACATCCTCTCGCGCCTGATGTGGGGCGCGCGGACCGTCCTCACGGTCGCGCCGGCGGCGGTGCTCGGCGCGGCAGCGCTCGGCACGCTGCTCGGGCTCGTGGCGGGCTACAAGGGCGGCGCGGTGGACTCGATCCTGATGCGCGTCGGCGACACGCTCCTCGCCTTCCCGAAGATCATCCTCTACCTGATCGTGATCGCGCGCTTCGGCGCCTCGGCCTTCAACATCATCGCGGTGGTCACGGTCACGCAGGCGCCCATCATCGCGCGCATCGTGCGCGCCGTGACGCTGGACGTGAAGAACCGCGACTATGTCGCCGCGGCGCGCATGCGTGGCGAACCGACCTGGTTCGTGCTGCTGGCGGAGATCCTGCCCAACGCGCGCGGGCCGCTCATCGTCGATTTCTTCCTGCGCCTCGGCTACACGGTCATCGCCATCGGCGTGCTCGGCTTCCTCGGCATCGGCCTGCCGCCCCCGGATCCCGACTGGGGCAGCATGATCAAGGAGAGCTA
This sequence comes from Alphaproteobacteria bacterium, assembly GCA_016869915.1. Taxonomy (GTDB): domain Bacteria; phylum Pseudomonadota; class Alphaproteobacteria; order CACIAM-22H2; family CACIAM-22H2; genus CAIOSQ01. Next base: position 15,713 of record VGDA01000003.1, on the reverse strand, counting down.
CGGCACCATCTTCGTCTGGCCGCACATGACGCTCATCCCGGCGCTCGCGGTGTCGTCGCTGGTGATCGGCTTCAACTTCCTGGCCACCGGCCTGCGCGAGGCGTCCGAGGATGGGTGACATCCTCGCCTTCGAGGGCGTGTCGGTCGAGCACCGCGGCCGGCGCGGCACATCGCGCATCCTCGACGGCGTCGACCTGTCGATCGCGCCCGGCGAGGCGGTCGGCCTCGTCGGCGAGTCCGGCTGCGGCAAGTCGACCGTCGCGCTCGCGGCGATGCGCTACCTGCCGCGCGGCATGTCGCTCTCCGCGGGCCGGGTGCTGTTCGAGGGGCGCGACCTCGCCGCCATGGGCGAAGGCGACTTGCGGCGCCTGCGCGGTCGGCGCATCGCGATGGTCTACCAGGACCCGATGTCGAGCCTGAACCCGGTGATGACGATCGGGCGGCAGCTCGTCGAGGTGCCGATGCTGCACGGCGAGCGCGACGAGGCCCGCGCGCGTGCGCGCGCCGTGGCGATGCTGCGCGAGGTGCGGCTGCCCGACGCGGAGGCGACGATGGATCGCTATCCGCACCAGCTCTCGGGCGGGCAGCAGCAGCGCGTCGTCATCGCGATGGCGCTGATGGCGGAGCCCTCGCTGCTGGTCATGGACGAGCCGACGACCGGCCTCGACGTGACGATCGAGGCCGCGATCCTCGAGCTCGTGCGCGAACTGCGCGCGCGCTTCGGCACCGCGATCCTGTTCATCAGCCACAACCTCGGCACGGTGGCGCGGCTCTGCGATCGCGTCGGCGTGCTCTATGCCGGGCGCCTCGTGGAGACGGGCGGCGTGCGCGAGGTGTTCCGCGCGCCGGCGCATCCCTATACGCGCGGCCTGCTCGACGCGCTGCCGGACCTCGACCGGCCGAGGGGCGGCGCCCGGCTCGCCCCGATCGCGGGCACGCTGGTCGCGGAGGATCGCGCGCGTCCGGGCTGCGCATTCCTGCCGCGCTGCCCGAATGGCGTGCCGGCGAGCTGCGGTTCGGGCGCGATCGCGCTTTCCGAGGCCGGCGGGCCCGGCCATCTCGCCCGCTGCGCGCGGCTCGCGGAGCTTCCGGCGCGCGTCGCCGCGGCCGTCGATGCCGCCACGCAGGCGGAGGAGGGGCCGGTGCTGCTCGAGGCGCGCGGCGTCGGCAAGTGGTACGAGGTCGGCGGCGGCATGACGGGCAAGCCGCGCCGCGTCATCCGCGCGCTCACCGACGCCTCGCTCGAGGCGCGGCGCGGCGGCACGCTCGCGATCGTCGGCGAATCCGGTTCCGGCAAGTCCACCTTCGCGCGCGTCGTCGCGGGCCTCGCGGGCGAGGCGCGCGGCGGGCTGTCGCTCGACGGCGAGCCCCTTTACGGTGGCGTGGACTCGCGGCCGCGCGCGCTGCTGCGCCGCGTGCAGATGGTGTTCCAGAACCCGGACTCCACGCTCAACCCGAGCCACTCGGTCGGCTATGCGCTGATGCGCCCGCTGCGCCGCCTGCGCGGGTTGGGCGCCGAGGAGGCGCGGCAGGAGGCCGCGCGGCTCATGGCGCGCGTGCAGCTTCCCGCCGAACTGGCCGAGCGCCGGCCCTGGCAGCTTTCCGGTGGCCAGCGCCAGCGCGTCGCCATCGCGCGCGCGCTCGCGGGCGACCCCGACCTCCTGGTGGCGGACGAGCCTGTGTCGGCGCTCGACGTGTCGGTGCAGGCGGCGATCGTGAACCTGCTCGCGGACCTGCTCGCGGGCAGCGACATGGCGCTGGTGCTGATCTCGCACGACCTCGCGCTGGTCAGGCACATGGCCGACCGCGTCGCGGTCATGTACCTGGGCCGCGTCGTCGAGTACGGCCCCGCGGCGCAGGTCTTCGCGCCACCCTGGCATCCCTACACGGAGGCGCTGCTCGCGGCCGCGCCGCGCCCCGACCCCGACGCGCCGCCGCCGGAGATCGTCCTGTCGGGCCAGATGCCGAGCCCTGCCGAGGAGATCCGCGGCTGCGTCTTCGCGAGCCGCTGCCCGCGCCGCATGGAGGGCACCTGCGACACGACCGCGCCGCCCGAGCGCGTCTTCGGCGCGCACCGCATCGCGTGCCACCTCGAGTTCGCGCCGCCGCCGGGTTGAGCCGGCGTCGTCGCGAGCCGCGTCAGGCGGTCTCCCAGGGGAAGCTGTCGAGGCGCACGGGCCCGTCGGCGGTGACGAGGATCTGCGTCTCGAGCTTGACGCATTCGCGCCCGTGCTCCTCGCCGATCAGCGCCTCCACGCAGAGCACCATGTTCTCCTCGAAGGTCGAGGGATAGGCGCGCGCGAAGTCGACATGGGTGGGCACCGAGGGCCACTCGTCGGCGAGGCCCACGCCGTGGAGCGCGGCCGAGTAGCGCCGCGCCTGGTACTTCGCGGGGATGCGCCAGCTCTTCTCGTCGAACTCGCGGCAGGTCATGCCGGGGCGCAGGATCGAGACGTTGTGCTCGATCTGCTCGACCGCGGCGGCGTAGAGGGTCCGCTGCTCCGGCGTCATGCGCAGGTGGCCGATCGTCCAGGAGCGCGAGAGGTCGGCGCAGTAGCCATAGGGACCGATCATGTCGGTGTCGAAGGCGAGCATGTCGCCCGCCTCGCAGACGCGGTCGGAGCTCTCCTGGAACCATGGGTTCGTGCGCGGCCCGGAGGCGAGGAGGCGGGATTCGAGCCACTCGCCGCCGGATCGGATGTTCTCGAAATGCAGCTCGGCCCAGATCTCGTTCTCGGTCCGCCCGGGCTGCGAATGCTCGTACATCCGCGCCATGCCAGCCTCGCAGACGCGGATCGTCCACCTCATCAGCTCGATCTCGTCCGCGCTCTTGATCTTGCGCGCGTGCTCGGTCAGCTCCTGCCCCTCGACGAGGGTCACGCCGCGGCGGCGCAGCGCGTCGACGCCCTCCATCTCCAGCTTGTCGGCGGCGAGGCGCATGTTGCCGCCGCCGCGCTCGCGCAGGATGTCGACGACCTCGTCCGCCCAGAGCTCGACGCGCTCGTGCAGGCGCGCACCCGCGGAGAAGTAGAACCAGGTGCGCGCGGTGCGCACCTCGTCGATCGTCTCGAAGCCCCGCGCGAGGTGCTCGGACTTGCCGTACTCGAAGTCGATCGCGTGCCCGTCGGCGCAGACCACCGCGTAGTGCGACGGGTTGTGCGTCATCCAGAGCTGCATGTTCGTGACGTCGAGCGCGTAGCGGATGTTGACGGGGTCGTAGAGCAGGATGGCGGAGCAATCATGCGCGACGACCTGCTCGACCAGACGCCGCTTGCGCCATGCGCGCGCCGATTTCAGCGTCGAGGGCGGCACCGGGCTGCGCAGCGGGCGGTCCGCGCCCTCCGGGTTGAGGTAGGCGTGCTTGCGCGGGTCCTTGAACACGTTCGTCATGCGCCGCCCTCCGTCGTGGCCGTGCCCGTTCCCGCGCAGGCGGGCAGGGCCGGGTCGAGGTCGTAGTAGTCGCCCTTGTCGGCCGCGAAGATCTGCAGCGTCGTCGCGAGCCCCGTCGGGCCATCGAGCGCGCCTGCCGCGACCGAGACCCTCCCGGAGCCATGGCGTTGCCAGAACAGCGACGATCCGCATTCGCGGCAGAAGCCCCGTCGCGCGACGTCGGAGGACCGGAACCATGCGAGGCCGCGGTCCTCGTCGAGGCGCAACGCGCCTGCTTCGCACCGCGTGTAGGCGCCGGCATGGCCGTGCCAGCGCCGGCACTGGCCGCAATGGCAGACGACCACGGCGCGCAGCGGGCCGCGCAGCGCGAACCGCACCGCGCCGCAGAGGCAGCCGCCGGTGGCGGCGCCCCCGGCGTCAGCCGCGCTGGCGGCCGCCATTGGCGTCGAAGAGCGGGGCCATGGCGATGCGCGCGCGCCGGACCTGCTCGAAGATCTGGATGTCGAACTCGGCCCCGTCGACCGCGTGCTCCGCCGCGACATAGCCCATCGCCATGCTCTTGCCGGCCCAGTGCGCGTAGCCGCCCGAGGTGACCTGGCCGACCGGCGCGCCATCCCTGAGAATCGATTCGTACCCGACGACCTCGACGTCGGTGTCGACGACGAGGGGCACGAGGCGCCGCGAGGGCGACGTCGCGCGGTCCTCGAGCGCGGCCTCGCGGCCGACGAAGCCCGGCTTGTCGTAGGCGACGAAGCGGTCGAGCCCGCTCTCGACGGGCGTGTAGTCGGGGCGGAACTCGCGCAGGAACGCGCCATAGCCCTTCTCGAGGCGCAGCGACATCAGCGCGCGATTTCCGAAATGGCGCAGGCCGAGGTCCTGGCCCGCCTCGACCAGGGCCTCGTGCAGCGCCATCTGGAAGTCGGGCGTCGTCCAGATCTCGTAGCCGAGGTCGCCGGTGTAGCTGGCGCGCGCGACGATCGCCGGCACCATGCCGACCGCCATCTCGCGCACCGCGAAGAAGCGGAAGGCGGCGTTGGACAGGTCGTCGCGCACCAGGCGCTGGAGCAGTTCGCGCGAGCGCGGCCCGGCGACCATGAACCCTGTCAGCGCGCCGGGCAGCGGGCGCACGGACATGTCCGCGGGGATGCCGATGCGCTCGAACCAGCGCATGTGGAAGACCTCGGCGGCGCCCGAGCCGACCATCAGGAAGCGGTCCGCCGACAGGCGGGCGAGCGAGAAGTCGCCCATGATCGTGCCGCGCTCGTTGAGCATCGGCGCGAGCACCATGCGCCCGGGCTTCGGGATGCGCGCGGCGAGCAGCCGGTCGAGCCACGCCTCGGCGCCAGGGCCGGAGATGTCGTACTTGCCGAAGCCGGAGATCTCCATGATGCCGACCTTCTCGCGCACCGCGAGGCATTCCTCGCGCACCACCGGGAAGGCGTTGGAGCGGCGATAGGTCGGCGTCTCCGCGGCCTCCATGCCCTCGGGCGCGTACCACAGCGCCGTCTCCAGCCCGAAGGACGCGCCGAACACCGCGCCGCGGGCCTTGAGGCGGTCGTAGACCGGCGTGCGGCGCAGCGGCCGCGCCGCGGGCAGTTCTTCGTTCGGGTAGGCGATGCGGAAGCGGCGCTGGTAGTTCTCCTGCACCTTCACGTGGGTATAGCGCGGCGTGGCGTAGCTGCCGAAGCGCGAGACGTCCATCGCGAAGAGGTCGGCGCCCGGCTCGCCATGCTCCATCCAGCGCGACAGCGCGAGGCCGACGCCGCCGCCCTGCGCGAAGCCGGCCATCACGCCGCATGCGCTCCAGAAGTTGCGCAGCCCGCGCACCGGACCGACGAGCGGGTTGCCGTCGGGCGCGAAGGTGAAGGGGCCGTTCACGACCTTCCTGATGCCCGCGCGCCCGATCGCCGGGAAGTGGCGGAAGCCGATCTCCAGGTGCGGGCTCAGCCGGTCGAGGTCGTCCGGCAGCAGCTGCATGTTGAAGTCCCAGGGCGTGGTGTCGGGCGACCAGACGCGGCAATCGCGCTCGTAGGTGCCCATGAGGACGCCCTTGCCCTCCTGGCGCATGTAGATCTCGCCCGAGTAGTCCGTCGTCGGCAGGAGCTCGCGCTCGAGCGCGACGACCTCCGGCATCTCCTCGGTGACGATGTACATGTGCTCCATCGCCAGCACGGGCAGCTCGATTCCGGCCATGCGGCCGACCTCGCGCGCCCACAGGCCCGCCGCGTTGACGACGTGCTCGGCGACGACGTCGCCCTTGTCGGTGACGACGCGCCAGGAGCCGTCCGGCAGCTGGTGCAGTTCCTTCACCATCGTGAAGCGATGCACCTCGGCGCCCGCCTTGCGCGCAGCGATCGCGTAGGCCTGCGTCACGCCGTTCGGGTCGACATGGCCGCCATCCTTGCGCCACAGCGCGCCGAGGAACTCGGACGGCTCGATCAGCGGGTTCAGCTTGCGCGCCTGCGTGGGCGAGATGAGCTCCATCTCGAGGCCGAGGTACTTGCCGCGGCTGTGCATCATCCGGATGTTGTCGAGCACCGTCTGGTTCGCCGCGACGACCATGTTGCCGGTGGCGTGGACGCCGCAGGACTGGCCGGAGATGGCCTCGATCTCGCGATAGAGGTCGATCGTGTACTTCTGCAGCTTCGAGACGTTGGCGTCCGAGTTGTAGGTGTGCACGCTCGCCGCCGCGTGCCAGGTGGAGCCGGAGGTGAGCTCGTGCTTCTCCAGCAGCATCACGTCGGTCCAGCCGATCTTCGTCAGGTGGTAGAGGACGCTCGCGCCGACGACGCCGCCACCGATGACCACCGCGCGCACATGGGATTTCATGCCCTGGAGTCCCCCGAATTCCGCCCGGCTGCCGCGCCGGGCCTGTCGCCAGCGATCATGTCCGAAACGCGTGGACGCCGGAAGGGCCGGGGGCACGAACCGCGCGACAGCGGCGCGTGGCCGGGCTAGAAAGGGCGACCTTCGGCAAATCCGGGCGGCATAGCGACCATGTCCGACGAGATCGACCTGAACGCGCTTGGCGACGACGACCTCGTGCAGCAGATGCACGACGACCTCTACGACGGCCTAAAGGAGGAGATCGAGCAGGGCGTGCGCATCCTGCTTTCACGCAGGTGGACGCCCTACGACGTCCTCACCAAGGCCCTCGTCGAGGGCATGCGCATCGTCGGCGAGGACTTCCGCGACGGCATCCTCTTCGTGCCGGAGGTGCTGCTCTCCGCCAACGCGATGAAGGCGGGCATGGCGATCCTGCGCCCGCTGCTCGCGGAGACCGGCGCGCCGAAGATCGGCAAGATGGTCATCGGCACCGTGAAGGGCGACATCCACGACATAGGCAAGAACCTCGTCTGCATGATGATGGAGGGCGCCGGCTTCGAGGTGATCGACCTCGGGATCAACAATCCCGTCGAGAAGTACCTGGCCGCGCTCGAGGAGCACAAGCCGGAGATCCTCGGCATGTCGGCCCTGCTCACGACCACGATGCCCTACATGAAGATCGTGATCGACACGCTGAAGGAGAAGGGCATCCGCGACGACTACATCGTGCTCGTCGGCGGCGCGCCCCTGAACGAGGACTTCGCGCGCCAGGTCGGCGCCGACGCCTATTGCCGCGACGCCGCCGTCACGGTCGAGACGGCCAAGGGCCTGATCCGGCGCCGCCACAACCAGCGCGCGGCGGGATGACCCCGGCCGGCGCGCGGGACGTCCTGCCGCGCACGCTCGTCGTCGCCTGCGGCGCGCTCGCGCGCGAGATGCTCGCCGTCATCCGCCTCAACGGCTGGACGCATGTCGAGCTCGCCTGCCTGCCCGCCGACCTGCACAACCGCCCGGAACGCATCCCCGAGGCGGTGCGCGGCAGGATCCGCGAGGCGCGCGGCCGCTTCGAGCGCGTGCTCTGCCTCTATGGCGATTGCGGGACCGGCGGGATGCTCGACCGCGTCCTTTCCGAGGAAGGCGTCCAGCGCATCGAGGGCGCGCATTGCTACGAGTTCTACGCCGGTGCCGGCGAATTCGCCGCGCTGCACGACGCGGAGCCCGGCACCTTCTACCTGACCGACTACCTGGTCCGGCATTTCGACGCGCTGGTGGTGAAGGGGCTCGGCCTCGACCGGCATCCCGAGCTGCTCGGCGACTATTTCGGCAACTACACGCGCGTGGTCCATCTCGCGCAGGTCGAGGACCCGGCGCTGTCCGCGGCGGCAGCCGCCGCGGCGGAGCGGCTCGGCCTCGCCTTCGAGAGCAGGCCGACCGGCCTGGGCGGCATCGCGCGCTTCGTCGCCCGCGCGACGCTCCCGGGGGGAACGCCATGGCGCAGCTGACCGTCATCTGGTGGCGCGACATCCCCGCGCAGGTCGTCGCGAAGGCGGGGCGCGCGAACGCCAAGCGCGAGCTGCCGCAGCGCTTCCAGGACGCGATCGACCGCGCCGCGATGCGCGGCGGCGCGCGCGAGACCGACGCCTACCTGGCGGAGTGGCGCCGCGCGGATCCCGTACCCTGCGGCGACGACCTCGAGGCGGCGGTGGCCGATGCCGCGGCCGCCTTCGAGCGCGACTACGACGATGCGCGGCTCGCCGCGCTGGTCGCCGCCGGCGGTCGCGCGCCGGCGAAGGGCTGAGGCGCGCGGGCGGCATGTCGCAGGACCATCTCGTCGTCTTCACGCCCTCGGGTCGCAGGGGACGCTTCGCCGGCGGCACGAGCCTGCTCGATGCCGCGCGCGCGCTCGGCGTCGACCTCGATTCCGTCTGCGCGGGGCGCGGCATCTGCGGGCGCTGCAAGGTCGAGGTGGCGGAGGGCAGCTTCCCCAAGTTCGGCCTCGACTCCCGCGCCGGCCATGCCGGCCCGCGCGGGGAGGTCGAGAAGCGCCACCACGAGCGGCGCGGCGGGCTCGACGGGGCGCGTCGCCTCGGTTGCCAGGCGAGGCTCTGCGGCGACGTGCTCGCCGACGTCCCGCCCGAGAGCCAGATCCATCGCCAGGTCGTGCGCAAGGAGGCGGACGCGCGGGCCATCGCCGTCGACCCGGTCGTGCGCCTGCACTACGTCGAGGTCGCCGAGCCGGACATGCACGATCCGTCGAGCGACCTGCGCCGGCTGCTCGACGCGCTCGAGGCGCAATGGGGGCTGGAGGGGCTTGCCGCCGACCCCGCCATCCTGGCCACGCTCCAGCGCACGTTGCGCGCGGGTGGCTGGCGCGTCACGGCGGCGGTGCGCCTCGGCCGCGACATCGTCGCGCTCTGGCCTGGCTTGCGCGAGCGCGCGCACGGGCTGGCCGTCGACATCGGCTCGACCACGATCGCCGCGCATCTCTGCGACCTCGCGACCGGCGACGTGCTCGCCTCCGCGGGCGCGATGAACCCGCAGATCCGGCTCGGCGAGGACCTGATGAGCCGGGTCTCCTACGTGATGATGCACCCCGGCGGCGAGCGCGAGCTCACCGCCCTCGTGCGCGAGGCGCTCGCGGGCCTCGCGGCGGAGGTGACGCGCGCGGCCGGGCTGGCGCCCGCCGACATCCTCGAGGCCACCGTGGTCGGCAACCCGATCATGCACCACCTCTTCCTCGGCATCGACCCGACGGAACTCGGCGGCGCGCCCTTCGCGCTCGCGATCGACGGCGGCCACGAGGTCGAGGCGCGCGACGTCGGCCTCGCCTTCGCGACCGGCGCGCGCGTCTACCTGCTGCCCTGCATAGCCGGGCATGTCGGCGCCGACGCCGCCGGGGTCGTGCTCTCCGAGGGACCACACCTGCGCGACGAGGTCGTGCTGCTGGTCGACGTGGGCACGAACGCCGAGCTGGTGCTCGGCAACCGCGCCCGGCTGCTGGCCTGTTCCTCGCCCACCGGCCCGGCCTTCGAGGGCGCGCAGATCTCCTGCGGGCAGCGCGCCGCGCCGGGCGCGATCGAGCGGCTGCGCATCGACCGCGCGACGCTCGAGCCGCGCTTCCAGGTGATCGGCTCGCCGCTCTGGTCCGACGACCCGGGCTTCGCCGCGGCGACCGCGCGCTCCGGCGTGACCGGGATCTGCGGCTCCGGGATCATCGAGGCGATCGCGGAGATGCACCTCTCGGGCATCGTGGCGCGCGACGGGACGATCGACGGTGCGCTGGCCGCGCGCAGCCCGCGCATCGTCGCCGAGGGCCGGACCTTCAGCTACGTGCTGCGCGAGGAGGGGCCGCGCATCGCGATCACCCAGGCGGACATCCGGGCGATCCAGCTGGCCAAGGCCGCGCTCCATGCCGGGGCACGGCTGCTCATGGACCGCTACGGCATCGCGGCGCCGGACCGGATCACGCTTGCCGGCGCCTTCGGCAGCCATATCGACCCCGTCTACGCGATGGCGCTCGGCCTGATCCCGGACTGCGACCCGGACCGGGTCGGCTCGGCCGGGAACGCGGCCGGGACCGGCGCGCGGATCGCGCTGCTCGATGCAGGGTCGCGGGGCGAGATCGAGGCCTTGGTCCGCAGGATCGAGAAGGTGGAGACCGCCATCGAGCCGGACTTCCAGCGCCATTTCGTGTCCGCCATGGCGATCCCGCATGCCGAGGATCCCTATGCGCGGCTCGCCACGCGCATCGCCCTGCCGGCGGCCGCCCCGGCTGGCGAGGCCAGCGCCGGTCGTGGACGGCGATCCGGCCGGCGACGCTCATCCGATGCATGAGTAACCCGGTTATTCGCAGCTGAGTCAGATATCTATCCCGGTTTTCTCGACTGCAGTCGAAGCGTGGGTAATGGTCGTGTCCCTGGTGATGGTGTAGGGACATGATCTGGGTAATGGCTCAGTTGAGCCGACCCGCCGCGCGCGCGCGCGCCGCCAGCAGGTTCTCCACCGCCGTCAGCGTGTCGGCCCAGCGCCGCGCCAGGAGCAGGTCACCGCGGGTGATCGCATGCGCGCCCTCGAGCGTGGCGAGGTCGACGGCCTGCAATCCATAGGTGTCGACCAGCTCGCGCGCCTTGAGGATCGCGAATCGCGTCGTCATGCGCCGAGCATGGCGTCCAGGGCGCGGGCTTGCCGAGGTCACGCTGGAAGTAGCGGGCGCGCCGGAAGACTCAGGAACCGGGCCCGGCTGCGGCGGATCGCGCGGCCCTCAGCCCCGGGGATGCAGGAAATCGACCGTCCGGGGACGCCCGTCGATGGCGAGCGTCGCGTGGCGGGCCGGGGCGCGCGCGATGACCCGGCCGCGGCGCAGCACGGCGAGCCTCGCGGCGCGGGTCCGGATCGCCTCGACCTTGTCGCGCGCCTCGAGCAGGACGAGGTCGGCGTTGCAGCCCGGCTCGATCCCGTAGCCCTCGAGCCCGAGCAGGCGCGCGGCGTTGCAGGTGACGGCGTCGAAGCAGGCTTCCATCGCCTCGATCCCGGTCATCTGGGCGACATGCACGCCCATCTGCGCGACCTCGAGCATGTCGCCGGTGCCGAGGCTGTACCAGGGGTCCATGACGCAGTCGTGGCCGAAGGCGACCGTCAGCCCCGCCGCCACCAGCTCGGGCACCCGCGTCATGCCGCGGCGCCTGGGGTAGGTGTCGTGGCGGCCCTGGATGGAGATGTTGATGAGCGGGTTGGCGACCACGCCGAGGCGCGCCTCGGCCATCAGCGGGACCAGCTTGGACACGTAGTAATTGTCCATGCTGTGCATCGAGGTGAGGTGCGAGCCGACCACGCGGCCCTGCAGTCCGAGGCGCTGCGTCTCGAAGGCCAGCGTCTCGACATGGCGCGACATCGGGTCGTCGGTCTCGTCGCAATGCATGTCGACGCGCAGGCCCCGCTCGGCAGCGAGCTCGCACAGCGCGCGGACCGAGCGCGCGCCCTCGGCCATGGTGCGCTCGAAATGCGGGATGCCGCCGACGACGTCGACGCCGCGGTCGAGCGCCGCGCGCAGCAGCTCCATCGCGCGCGGGAAGCGGAACACGCCGTCCTGCGGGAAGGCGACGAGCTGCAGGTCGATGTAGGGGCTGACCCGGCGCCTGACCTCGAGCAGCGCGTCGACCGCGAGCAGCCGCTCGTCGCACACGTCGACATGGCTGCGGATCGCCAGCAGGCCTTGCGCGGCGGCCCAGTCGCAATAGGCCATGGCGCGCGTGACGACGGCGTCCTGCGTCAGCGTGGGCTTGAGCTCGCCCCAGAGCGCGATGCCCTCGAGCAGCGTGCCCGAGCGGTTGAGCCGCGGCAGGCCGAGCGAGAGCGTCGCGTCCATGTGGAAATGCGCGTCGACGAAGGGCGGCGAGACGAGCATGCCGCCGGCATCGATCTCCTCGCGTCCCGTGGCGGCGAGGCGCGTCTCCACCGCCACGATGCGCCCGTCGCGCATGCCGATGTCCATGCCGCGGCGCCCATCGGGCAGCGCGGCGCCGCGGACCACGAGGTCCATCACCGCCTCTCCCCCTTCACGTAGGGCGCCATCAGCGCGCGCGGGCTGGCGGCGCGGCGCGACATGACGACCAGCGCGAGGATGCTCAGCGCATAGGGCATCATGAGGAAGACCTGGTAGGGGATGTCGCCGCCGACGACCTGCTGCAGGCGCAGCTGCCATGCGTCGATCGCCGCGAAGAGCAGCGCGCCGAACAGGGCCTTGAGAGGGTTCCAGCTCGCGAACACGACGAGCGCGATGCAGATCCAGCCGCGGCCGTTGACCATGCCGAAGTAGAAGGCGTCGAAGGCCGACATCGTCAGGAAGGCGCCGCCGACCGCCATCAGCGCCGAGCCGGCGCAGACCGCGGCGATGCGCACGCGGATCACGTCGATGCCCTGCGCCTCGGCCGCCTCCGGGTTCTCGCCGACCATGCGCAGCGCGAGCCCGGCGGGCGTGCGGTGGAGGAACCATGCCACGACGACCACCGCGCCGAGCGCGAGGTAGGTGAGCGGCGTCTGGACGAACAGCGCCGGGCCGAGCACGGGGACCTCGCTCAGCCACGGCACCGCGACCGGCTTGAAGGTCTCGATGCGCGGCGGCGTCGTGACCTTCGGGAAGGCGAGGCGGTAGGCGTAGTAGGAGAGGCTCGTCGCGAGCAGGGTGACGCCGATCCCCGCGACGTGCTGGCTGAGCGCCAGCGGCACGGTCAGCAGGGCGTGGAGCAGGCCGAAGGCGGCGCCCGCGAGCGCGGCCAGCATGACGCCGGTCCAGAGGTCGGCGCCCTGGTGGACGGAGAACCACCCGACCAGCGCGCCGATGACCATGATCCCCTCGATGCCGAGGTTGAGCACGCCCGCGCGCTCGCAGATGAGCTCGCCCAGCGTGCCGAAGACGAGCGGCGTGGCGATGCGCACGGCCGCCACCCAGAGGCTGGCCTCGGCGAGAAGCTCGATGGCTTCCCAGGGGATGGCCGGGATCATCGGCGGCTCACGCGGTAGCGCAGGAACAGGAGCGCGACGAGCATGCTCAGCAGCGCCGAGGCGACGATGACGTCGGCGACGTAGCTCGGCACGCCGACCCCGCGGCTCATCGCGTCGGCGCCGACGAAGATGCCGGCGACGAAGATGGCGGACAGGACGACGCCGCCGGGATGCAGCCGCGCGAGCGTCGCGACGACGATGCCGGCGTAGCCGAAGCCGGGCGAGAGGTCGGTCGTCAGGTTGCCCTTGAGGCCGGCGACCTCTCCGACGCCGGCGATCCCCGCGAGGCCGCCGGAAAGCAGGGCGGTCCACAGGATCGTGCGCCCGACGCCGATTCCGGCGAAGCGCGCGGCGACCGCGTTGTGCCCGACCGCGCGGATGCGCAGCCCCAGGGTCGTGCGCGACATGACGAGCCATGCCGCGAGCGCCAGCGCCAGCGCGAGCACGAACCCCGCGTGCAGCCGCATGCCGGGCACCAGCTTGGGCAGTTCGCCGGCGGCGACGACCGGCTCGGACTGCGGCCAGCCGAGGCCCATCGGGTCCTTGAGCGGCCCCTCGAGCAGCATCGCCACCAGCAGCGCGACGAGGAAGTTCGACAGCAGCGTGACGACCACCTCGTCGACGCCGAGGCGGGTCTTGAGCAGCGCGGGCCAGGCGAGCATCGCGGCCCCGGCGATCGCGCCGGCGACCACGAGCAGCGGCAGGAGGAGGAACGCCGGCAGGTCGATCAGCCCCGTGCCGAGCGCCGTCGCGGCGAGCGCGCCCATGTAGAGCTGGCCCTCGGCGCCGATGTTCCAGAGCCGCGCGCGGAAGGCGACGGAGACGGCAAGCCCGGTGAGTATCAGGGGCGTCGCGCGGGTCAGCATCTCGTTGATGGCGAAGCCCGAGCCTAGCGCGCCGGCGAGCATGACCTCGAAGCCCTGACGGACGGGGGCGCCGGCGGCGGCGATCAGCGCCGCCGCGGCGCCGAAGGTGGCGACCAGCGCGCAGGCCGGCGCGAGGAGCGACAGCCACGCGGGGACGCTCTCGCGGGGCTCAAGCCGCATGGGTCCCCTCCGGAGCGCCGCCGGCCATCATGAGGCCGAGCTTGCGCGCGTCGAGCGACGCCGCCGGGAGCGGCGCGGAGAGGCGGCCGCGATACATCACGGCGATCCGGTCGCAGAGCGCGAGCAGCTCGTCGAGGTCCTCGGAGACCAGCAGGATCGCCGCGCCGAGCGCGCGCGCCGCGGCGAGCCGCCCCTGCACGTAGGCGACCGCGCCGATGTCGAGCCCGCGCGTCGGCTGGTTGGCGACGATGATCGTCGGGTGCTCGGACAGGACGCGGCCGAGGATCAGCTTCTGGATGTTGCCTCCGGAGAGCAGGCGCGTGCGCGTCGCGGGTCCGGCGCCGCGTATGTCGAAGTCGGCGACCAGCAGCTCGGCATGCATGCGGATCGCGGCCTTGCGCAGGAAGCCCATGCGCGAGAAGCGCGGGTCGGAGAGCCGCTCGACGATCGCGTTCTCGGCCACCGTCATGTCGCCGACGACGCCGGCGGCATGGCGGTCCTCGGGGATGCGGCCGAGGCCGGCCTCGAGGAAGCGGTGCGGCGAGCCCGGCGCGCGCACCTCGCCGTCGAGCGAGACGAGCCCGGCGCGCGGCTTCGCCATCCCGCAGGCGATGTCGGCGAGCAGCGACTGGCCGTTCCCGGAGACGCCCGCGATGCCGAGGATCTCTCGATGGCGCAGCTCCAGGTCGACCTGGTGCAGCGCGACGCGACCGTCGTCGCTGCGCGCGTCGATGCGATGCAGGCAGAGAGCGACCGGGCCGGGCCGGGCCGGCGACAGGCGCGGCTGCGCGACCGCGTGGCCGACCATGGCGGCCGCGAGGTCCTCGCGCGACGCGCCGGCGGCGGCGCAGGACAGCGCGACCTTGCCCTGCCGCAGCACGACGACCCGGTCTGCGGCGGCGAGGACCTCGCCGAGCTTGTGGCTGATCAGGACGATCGACAGCCCGTCGGCGACCAGCCTTCGCAGCGTCGCGAAGAGCCCCTCGGCCTCCTGCGGCGTCAGCACCGCCGTGGGTTCGTCGAGGATGAGCACGCGCGGCCTGCGATAGAGCGCCTTCACGATCTCGACGCGCTGGCGCTCGCCGACGCCGAGCTGGCCGACCAGCGCGCCCGGATCGACCTCCAGCCCCGCGTCCCGCGCGATCTCGGCGAGGCGCGCGCGGGCGCCGCGGCGGTCCGAGCGCGGGCGCCAGAGCCGCTCCGTGCCGAGCATCACGTTGTCGAGGACGCTCAGGTTCTCGGCGAGCGTGAAGTGCTGGTGCACCATGCCGACGCCGGCCTCGAGCGCGGCTCGCGGGTCGCCGCCCGCGAGCCGGCGGCCGGCCACCTCGACATGGCCCTCGTCGGCCACGTAGTGGCCGAAGACGATGTTCATCAGGGTCGTCTTGCCGGCGCCATTCTCGCCCAGCAGGGCGAGGATCTCGCCGCGCGCGACCTCGAATGAGATCGCGTCGTTGGCGACGAGCGGTCCGAAGCGCCGGGTGACGCCGACGACGCGCAACGCCGGCGGAGCCTGCGTGCCGGCCCCTGCGCTGTCCTCGCTCGGCGCGTCGTCCATCCGGTCCTCCGCGGCACGCGTCCCCGGGCCGGTCTCCGGCCGGGGACGCCGCCGCCTCGCGCTCACATCGAGGAGCGCGGCTCGCTGTCGTTGACGTTGACGCGGTACATGCCCTCGCGGATCTCGGCCTCGCGCGTCTTCACGAGGGCCTTGATCTCCGCCGGGACCTTGTCCTCGAAGGTGCCGAGCGGCGCGAGGCTCGCGCCGCCGAACTTCATGGTCGAGAACTGGCCGTAGTCCTCGGCGGTGAAGCTGCCGTCGCGCACCTTCTCGATGGCGCGGTCGATCGTGGCCTCCATGTGCCAGAGCGCCGAGGCGACCACGGTCTGCGGGTACTGCGCCTGGGTGTCGATGACGTTGCCGATGGCGAGCTTGCCGCGCTCCTTCGCCGC
>VGDA01000002.1 GCA_016869915.1 Alphaproteobacteria bacterium | reverse complement strand
TTCCGGCGTACCATCAACACCGTCGACTCCCACACGGAGGGCAACCCGACGCGCGTGATCGTCGGTGGCGTCCCGGTCCCGCCCGGCGCGACGCTCCTCGACAAGCGCGCCTGGCTCTGGCGCAACGACGACGCGCTGCGACGCATGCTCAACTTCGAGCCGCGCGGCAGCGGCATGATGTGCTCGGTCCTGCTCCTGCCCCCGCAGGGCCCGGGCGCGGATTTCTCCGTCGTCATCATGGAGCAGGACGAGTACGTGCCGATGTGCGGCCACTGCATCATCGGCACGGCGACGACCGTCGTCGCGACCGGGATGGTGCCCGTCGTCGAGCCCGAGACGGTGGTGCGCTTCGACACGCCGGCCGGCCTCGTCACCTGCCACGTGCGGGTCTCCGGCGGCGCGCCGCGCTCCGTCTACTTCGACAACGTACTTCGACAACGTCGAGAGCTTCGAGCTCATGCGCGCCGCGCCGCTCGAGGTGGAGGGCATCGGCCGCATCCTCGTCGACATCGCCTATGGCGGCGACTTCTACTGCTTCGTCGACGCCGACGCGATCGGCCTGGAGCTGAGCCCGCACAACGACGCGGCGCTGATCTCCGCCTGGCGGCGCATCCGCGCCGCGGTCGGCGAGCAGCTGAAGGTCGTCCATCCGGAGCGTCCGGACATCGACGTCTGCTACCAGGTGCTCTTCACCTCGGCGCGCACGACGACGGGCGACTACCGGCAGACGATCCTCTGCCCGCCGGGATCGCTCGACCGCAGCCCCTGCGGCACCGGCACCTCGGCGCGCACCGCGCTCCTGCACGGGCGCGGCGAGATCGCGCTCGGCCAGTCGCGCCGCTTCGAGGGCGTGCTCGGCACGTACTTCACCGGCACGCCGATCCGCGCCGAGACGCGCGGCGGCATCACCTATGTCGTGCCACGGGTCGAGGGCCGGGCCTGGATCACGGGCTTCCACAACTTCGTCCTGGACCACGACGACCCGCTGCCCGAGGGATTCAGGATCGGGCCGGTGCCGGCGACCGGCTCGCGGTTCTGAGGCATGGCGGCCCGTCCCCTCGCGCGCGCCGAGGTCCTGCCCGAGGCCGCGCTGCCGGATTGCGGCGAGGTCGTCGCGCGCGGCCGCGCGCTCGCGCGCGTCGCCCAGGTGGCGCGCGGCAGGTTCCTGTCCCACCACGACGTGCCCTCGGAGGCCGAGTACAAGCGCAGGCGCATGGCCGGGGGCGCGATCATGCAGCACGCGCAGATCGGCTTCCGGGACAAGTCGAAGAGCCGCCGCGCGTGGTTCGAGATCTGGAACGCGCTCGACCGCCAGGGGTTGCGCGTCGACCGCTACGGCATCTGCCTCGACTGGTCGATGGGCCATCCCGCCGCCAGCCGCGCCGAGCGCGGGCGCGGCACCGGCATGATCCTCGAGGGCGTCGAGGACTTCGTCGCGCTCACCTCCGAGGCACCGGTGGCCCCGCATTTCGGGGACTTCGTGATCGGCATGCCCTCGGCGGTGGAGAACACCGTCGCCGCGCTCGCCGCCGGCGCGACATCGGTCGGCAATCTCGGCCAGTACTTCACCTTCCGCCTTCCCGAGTGGCACGACGACGTCGCGACGACCGAGGCGACGGTCGAGGCGCTGGCGCTCATGGCCGCGCAGCCGGTCGAGGTGCTGATCCACTCGAACCTCGACGACGGCTTCGACGGCTTCGCGCCGCTCTTCACGGACCTGTCCTGCACGTTCGGCGCCGCGCTGCTCGAGCGCCATGTCGTCGAGGACCTGCTCGGCGGGCGCCTCTCGCACTGCTTCGGCAACACCTTCACCGACCCGGCGACGCGGCTTGCCTTCCAGCGCGCGCTGGCGCGCGGCCGCGAGGCGGTGCCGGGCACGATGATCTACGGCAACACCGTGGTCTACGAGGCCGACCGCGTCTCCAACTACGGCGGGCTCAGCGCCTACCTGCTCGCCGACGCGCTGGGCCAGCGGCTGATGCCCTCGGGCCACGCGATCAATCCCGTGCCGATCACCGAGGGCGTGCGCATCCCCGACATCGACGAGGTGATCGACGTCCAGCTCGTCTGCGCCAAGCTCGTCGAGCAGTCGGAGCTCTGGCTGCCGATGGTCGACCTGCCGCGCACCGACGCCATCGCCGACGCGATCGTCGCCGGCGGCGAGCGCTTCCGCGACCGCGTGCTCTCCGGCTTGCGCGAGGCCGGCATCCGCACCGACGACGCCTTCGAGCTCCTGCTCGCCATCCGGCGCATCGGCCCGAAGCGCCTCGAGGAGCTCTACGGGCCGGGCGTCGAGGACGCGGCGGCGCCACGCGGGCGCAGGCCGTACGTACCCTCGACGACGATGACGGCGCTCGCCCGCGCCGCCGAGAAGAAGATCCGCGGCTTCGATCCGGCGATGCGCGCGGACCTCTCGGGCGCCGGCCTGAGCGCGGTCGTCGCCTGCACCGACGTCCACGAATACGGGAAGATCCTGATCGAGGAGATCCTGCGAGGCGTCGGCGTCGGGATCGTCGACGCGGGCGTGCATGCGGACCCGGCGAACCTCGTCGCGAAGGCGCGCGCGAGCCGGGCCGACGCGATCGCGCTCTCGACCTACAACGGTGTCGCCCTCGACTACATGCAGGCGCTGCGCGCGGCAATGCGCGAGGCCGGGCTGCAGATCCCCGTCTTCATCGGTGGGCGCCTCAACCAGGTGCCGCAGAACTCGAACACGTCGCTGCCCGTGGACGTCTCGGCCGACATCGCCGCGGCGGGCGCCACGCCCTGCACGACGCCCGACGACCTCGTCCTGCCACTGGCAAGGATGGCACGCGAGAAGAAGAAGGGGAGGACGCCATGACGCATCTCATGGCCGGCGCCGGCCGCGCGGACATGACGCCGCCGATAGGGATCGCGCATGTCAACTGGGGCGCGCGCACGCATGACCGCGCGGAGGGCATCGACCTGCCGCTGCTGGCCACGATCCTGCTGCTCGAGCAGGGCGGCGTGCGCGCGTCGATCGTCGACCTCGACTTCCTGCTGATGTCGAGCGAGGAGAGCCGCGAGCTGCGCGCCGTGGTCGGCGAGGAGCTCGGCCTCGCGCCGGAGCATGTGCGGCTGTCCTTCACCCACACGCATTCCGGGCCGCCCTGGGCGACGCATGGCTTCGGCACGCAGGCGCAGCTTCCCGGCATGGAGCTCGTGCCCGCCTATCGCGCGAAGGTGCTCGACGCGCTGCGCGAGGCCGCGCGCGCCGCTCGCGCCGCGCTGCGCCCGGCGCGCAGCGCCTCGGGCTACGGGCGCAGCGAGGTGACGGTGAACCGCCGCCTCGCGCTTCCCGACGGACGCGTGGTCGTGTCGCAGAACTGGGACGGATACCGCGACCCCGTCCTCAGCGTCCTCAGGATCGACGCGCTCGACGGCCGGCCGATCGCGACCATCGTCGGATACGGGACCCATCCGATCGTGCTCGCGCACGGGAACCGCCTCGTGAGCCCCGACTATCCCGGCCATCTCAAGCGCATCGTCGAGCAGTCCGTCGGCGGGCACTGCCTCTTCCTGCAGGGCTGCGCGGGCGACCAGATCCCGCGCGAGGCCCTGGTCGCCGACCGTGACGCGCCGCGGCGCATGGGCACGGAGATCGGCCTCGACGCCGCGCGCGTCGCCATCGGCCTCTCGACGCGCCGGATCCGCAAGCGCTTCGACCATGTCGTCGAGTCCGGCGCGCCGCTCGGCATCTGGGTCGACGACGAGTTGCCTTCCGCGCCCCAGGTCCTCGCCGTGGAGAGCCGCCGCATCGCGCTGCCCGTGCGCGCCTATGGCGACGTCGACGAGCTAGACGCGCAGTCCGAGGCCGCGACCGCGGCCGTGCGCGCCATCGACCGCTCGGTCGCCACGCCGGCGGAGCTCGCGGCCGCCAATTTCCGCGCCAAGCGCGCGCAGATGGGCGCGCATTGGGGCCGTTTCTGCGCCAATCGCCGCGCGGTCGACATCGAGCTGCACGCCACGCGCATCGGCGACGCGGTGCTCGTTGGCGCGCCGCTCGAGCCCTTCGCGCGCATCGGCGCCGACATCCGCGCCTCCGACGCCGCGCCCTTCCTGCATTTCGGCGGCTACACCAATGGCTGGGACGGCTACGTCCCCAACGCCGAGGATTTCCGCTCCAGCGGCTACGAGGTGGAGTGGGCGACGCCCTATGCGCCGGAGGCGGCAGCTGCGCTGACGCGCGAGGCGGTGCGCCTCGCCTCGGACCTCATGATGGCGTCGCCGGCGCCATGAGGATCGTCGCGGTGGAGCCGATCCTGCTGCGCGGCCAGCAGGGCTATGGCGCCTCCGCCGGCGGCGAGGAGGCGAGCGACAACGGCGACTGGCAGCTCGTCGTGCGCGTCGCGACCGACGAGGGACTGGTCGGCTGGGCCGATGTCGAGACGCTCGCGCCGGCCGCGGTCGCGGTGATCGCCGGGCAGGGCATGTCGATCCTCGGCTTCCGCACGCTCTCCGAGATGCTGGTCGGCGAGGATCCGCTGCAAGTGGAGCGGCTCTGGGACCGCATGTACGTGGGCAGCGCCTATTACGGTCGCCGCGGCCTTGCCATGCAGTGCATGTCGGCGATCGACAACTGCCTCTGGTCGATCCGCGCGCAGGCGGCAGGCATGCCGCTGGCCGCGCTGCTCGGCGGCAGGCGCCGCGAAAGCGTGGTCGCCTATGCCTCGACGCTGTTCCGCGAGACGCCCGACGGCATGCGCGAGGCGGCGCTTGGCTATGTCGCGCGGGGCTTCCGCGCCGTGAAGTTCGGCTGGGGCGTGTTCGGCGAGGATCCCGGCCGCGACCGCGAGCTCGTCGCCGCCGCGCGCGAGGCGCTGGGGCCCGATCGCGCGCTGCTCGTCGATCCCGGCTGGTATCCGGCGGGATGGAAGCGCTGGGGGGAGCCGCGCTCGCGGCGCGAGGCCCTGGCCATGTGCGAGTGGCTCGCCGCCCACGGCGTCGGCTGGGTCGAGGACTTCATCCATCCCGAGGATTTCGAGCAATATGCCTGGGTGCGCGCCAACTCGCCGGTGCCGATCGCCGCGGGCGAGCAGGTCGCGACGCACTGGGAGTTCGAGCGCTTCATCCGGCAGGGCTGCGTCGACGTGGTCCAGCCGGACCTGTCGCGCTGCGGAGGCATCACGGTCGCCCGGCGCGTGGCCCAGCTCGCGCAGGAGGCGGGCATCGACCTCGTGCCGCATTCCTGGCTCACGCACCTGCTGACCGGCTACAGCCTGCAACTGCTCGCAACCCTGCCGCGCGCGCGCTTCGTCGAGTTCAACGTCAGCCAGAGCCTGCTCACGCGGGGGATCACCACGCAGCCCTTCCGCCTCGAGGCGGACGGGACCGTCGCGATCCCGGACGCGGTCGGCATCGGCGTCGGCGTCGACGAGGACTTCATCCGCGCGCATCGCGTCAACTGAGGAGCGAGCCATGGACCGCCCGATCGTCAAGCCGCAGCAGCTGGACCTCGAGACGCGCGGCAGGCGCGACTACTGGGTCGCGCTCGAGCATGACTCGATCTGGGGCGACCACCTCGTCCCGCTCACCGTGTTCGTCGGGCCGCGCGCGCGGCCGGGCAGGGGGCTCGTCGCCTTCGGCTCCAACCACGGCAACGAGTACGAGGGGCCGGTCGTCCTGCACCGCCTCCAGCGCGAGATCGACGTCGCGGACGTCGAGGGACGCGTCATCCTCGTGCCGGTGCTGAACCCGCCGGCCTTCCGCGCCGGCACCCGCGAATCGCGCGCCGACGACGGCGTGAACCTCAACCGCGCCTTCATCGAGGGCGCGGGCCGGACGCCGGCGCTCGCCGGCATCACGCACCGCATCGCCGCCTTCGTGCGCGAGGCGATCTGGCCGCATGTCCATGTCGTCATCGACCTCCATTCCGGCGGCGGCACCCGCTTCGCGCAGGTCGCGAGCTTCCACGAGGTCGAGGACCCGGCGCAGGCGCGCGACATCGAGGAGACCGCGCGCTGGTTCGGCACGCCGCTGGTGATGAGCTACCAGAACGAGACACCCGGGCTGCTGCCTTCCGAGGCCGAGCGCCTCGGCAAGGTCACCGTCGGCACCGAGCTCGGCTGGGGCGAGGCCGTGCAGGCGAATGGCGTGCGGTGGGGCCGCCAGGGCGTCCTCGCCGCCGCCATCCGCCATGGCCAGCTGGGCGGGCGCATCGAGAAGATCGACCACCATCGCGACGGCACGCAGCGCAAGGTCGCGATGGTCGACCGCGCCTGCTTCTCCGTCGCGCCCTTCGGCGGCCTCTACGAGGAGGCGATCGCCTGTGGCAGCGCCGTGAAGGCGGGCGACGTGGTCGGCTGGATCCACGACTTCGAGCGCATCGACATGGAGCCCTGGCCGGTGCGCGCGGGCGTCGACGGCATCGTCATCGCCCAGGCCTGGGCGGCGCGCGTCACCCAGGGCCAGCACGTCGTCGTCACCGGCCGCGTCCTGCCCTGGCGCAGCTGACGGGGCCGCGCCTCAGCGGCGGCCGGCCTTCACCAGCCTGCGGATGCGGTTCTTGTTGTCGGCCGAGAGCGCGGCGATGCGCTTGGCGTTGTCGGCGTAGACGGCCGCGTTGCGCATGACCTGGAGCGCGAGGAACTGCGAGCAGGCGACGATCTGCTCGTAGACCTCGGCGTCGAAGGCATTGGAATTCGCGGCCTCGATGACGCGGTCGGTGTTGATGGCGAGGATCTTGTCGGCGAGCTCGAGGTCGGCCTGCTTGTACGCGCCCTTGGCCGCGAAGACATGGGTGAGGTAGCCGGCATAGGCGAGGTCGACGCCCTCGTCGAAGCGGTCCTCGCGGCCCTGCGAGAGATGACGCGGTCGGTGTTGATGGCGAGGATCTTGTCGGCGAGCTCGAGGTCGGCCTGCTTGTACGCGCCCTTGGCCGCGAAGACATGGGTGAGGTAGCCGGCATAGGCGAGGTCGACGCCCTCGTCGAACCGGTCCTCGCGCCCCTGCGAGAGATCCGCCGTGGCGTTGCCGATCAGGGAGCCGGCGCAGGCAGCCGAGTCGTCGAGCGGATTTCCCGCCATGGCGGGGCGGGTGCCGCGAGCACGAGGAAGGCCGTGGCCGCGAGGGCGATGGCGGCGGAGGCTGGGCGCAAGCGCATGTGGTGTCTCTCCTCGGCGTCG
Source organism: Alphaproteobacteria bacterium (assembly GCA_016869915.1). Taxonomy (GTDB): domain Bacteria; phylum Pseudomonadota; class Alphaproteobacteria; order CACIAM-22H2; family CACIAM-22H2; genus CAIOSQ01. Next base: position 27,832 of record VGDA01000002.1, on the reverse strand, counting down.
CGGGCATGGCGCCCGCCCGCGAGGGGTTAATCCCCGCCGCGCAGCCTTGCAAGGTTCAATCGATCCGCGGCCAGGGGCGTTGCGGGCCGCGCATCGCCTCCCAGGCGCGCGCCGCGCGCAGCACGCCGAGGTCGTCGAAGCGCCGGCCGGCGATCTGCAGGCCGATCGGCATGCCGTCGCGGGTCCATCCCGCGTTCACGGAGATCGCCGGCTGCTCGGACATGTTGAATGCGACGGTGAAGCCGATGTGCTCGAGTGGCCGCGCGGGATCGTTCGTGGGGCCGGCGAACTCCGCAGGGAACTGCACGCAGGGCGCGACGGGCGAGAGCACGAGGTCGTGGGGCTGGCAGGCGCGCACCGCCGCCTCGCGCATCGCCATCATCTGGCTCATCCCGTGATACGCGTCCTCGGCCGACAGGTCGGCCCCGCCCTCGGCCCAGCGCAGGATGTAGGGAAGGACCTTCTCGCGCCGCGCGGCGGGCAGGGTGGAGATGTCCGTCCAGCTGCGCAGCCGCCAGAACGCATCCAGCCCGTCGAGCATGCGCCGCGTGACGAAGCTCTCCATCGGCTCGACATGCGCGCCGGCGTCGGCGAAGCGCCGCGCCGCGTCGGACACCGCGGCGCGGATCTCCGGCTCCACGGGCAGGCCGAACCCGGCATCGAGCCAGAGCCCCACGCGCAGCCCGCGGACGTCGCGATTGAGGTCCATCCAGTCGATGGCCTGCGGCGGCAGGCTCATCGAATCGCGCCAGTCCGGGCGCGACAGCTCGCGCATCATCAGCGCCGCGTCGCGCACCTCGCGCGTCATCGGGCCGGCGACGCGGCCGTAATAGGGCGGGTCGATGGGCACGCGGCCCAGGCTGGGCTTCAGCCCCGCGACGCCGCACCACGCGGCAGGCAGGCGGATCGAGCCGCCGATGTCCGTGCCGACATGCAGCGGCCCGTAGCCCGCGGCCGCGGCCGCGCCGGCCCCGGCGGAGCTGCCGCCGGGGTTGAGCGCCGTGTTCCAGGGATTGCGCGCCGGCTGGTGGAAGCTCGAGAGGCCCGAGGAGAGCATCCCGTAGTCGGGCATCGTGGTCTTGGCGACGATCACCGCGCCCGCCTCGCGCAGCCGCGCCGCGGGAGGCGCGTCCGCGGGCGCTGGCACGAGGTCGCGCGCGGCCGTGCCGAGCGGGACGGGGACGCCGCGCGTGGCGATGTTCTCCTTGATCGTCGCGGGCACGCCCTCGAGGCCGCGCGCCTCTCCGCGCAGCCAGCGCCCCTCGCTCTCCCGCGCCGCGGCGCGGGCGCCGTCGGGATCGAGGGCGTAGAGGGCGCGGAGCGACGGCTCCGCGCGGTCGATCCGCGCCAGGACCGCCTCGAGCACCTCCACCGGGGAGAGGCGCCTCGCGGCGAATGCTGCAAGCATGTCGACGGCGGACAGGTCGGCGGGATCGGTCATCGGCCGATTAGCGGCGTCTGGAAGCGGCGCGTCAAGCCGCGCTAGGATCGCGCGTCTTCTCACGAGGGAGCATCGCGATGGACGATGGTGCGACGAAGCGCGGCGAGGCGGTGGTCGTTCAGCCCGGCGAGGCGCGCAGCTACTGGCAGCCGGTCCCCGCCAACGGATACAGCGACGTCCACGTCACCCCGGAGATGACCGGCTCGCGCACGCTGTCGATGGGCATCCAGACCATCGCGCCCGGCTGCTACATCCGCGAGCACTGGCACGACCAGAACGAGGAGTTGCTACACTTCGTGCAGGGCGAGGGCACGGCCTATGTCGACGGCGTGCCGCATCCCATCCGCCCTGGCACGACGATCTACCTGGGCCCGTGGCGCAAGCACAAGTTCGTCAACGAGGGCACGACGGAGATGAAGATGCTCTGGGTGCTGTCGCCGCCGGGCCTCGAGAACTTCTTCGCGGGCATCGGCCGCCCGCGCAGCCCCGGCGAGCCCGCGCCGGAGCCCTTCGCGCGCCCGGACAACGTCGCCGAGATCGAGCGTCGCACGGTCTTCGCCGGCCTCGACGGCGCATCGAGCCGCCAGGAGCCGGCCTCCTCGACGGGGCGCTGACCCCTCGTGCCGCTCCTGAGGCTGCGCGACGGCGCGGGGCTCCACTACGAGACCCACGGCTCCGGGCCGCCGCTGCTCCTCGTGCCCGGGCTGGGCGGCATCGCCACGTTCTGGCAGCGCCACGTTCCCGCGCTCGCGCGCGACTTCACGGTGGTGCTTCACGACCATCGCGGCTGCGGGCGCAGCGGGCCATCCGACGTCGCCTATTCGGTCGGCCAGATGGCCGACGACGTGCTGCAGCTCATGGACGCGCTCGGGATCGCGCGCGCCCATCTGGTCGGCCATTCGACCGGCGGCGCCATCGGGCAGACCATCGCCCTCGACGCCCCCGACCGCATCGACAGGCTCGTCCTCAGCGCGACCTGGACCCGCGCCGACGGCTATTTCCGCCGGCTCTTCGCCACGCGCGCGCAGGGGATGGAGCGCCTCGGCCGCGGCTATTACGGCCAGCTCGGCAACCTCGTCCTGTATCCGCCATGGTGGCTCTCCCGCCACGCGGACGAACTCGAGGCGGCGCAGGCCGCCTCTCCCGTGCCGCCGACCGAGGACCGCATCGTCCTCGCCCGCATCGCGGCGATCCTCGCCTTCGACCGCGCGGCGGAGGTCGGGCGCATCCGGCAGCGGACGCTGGTCAGCGCCGCGCGCGACGACGCCGTGACCCCGTCCTATTTCAGCGAGGATCTCGCGCGACGGATCCCCGATGCGCGGCTGTCGCTGATGCCCACCGGCGGGCATTTCTACAACCACTGCTTCCAGGCCGAGTTCGAGCGGCTGGTCGCCGGTTTCCTGCTCGCCTGAGGCCGTCGATCCGGCGTCCCTCCGGATTAACAGATCCCTGGCAGGAGCGAGATCACGGCCCTCCGGCTGGCGCGACGGGGCATCCCTGGTCGGCCTTCGAACGCAGCCGTGACTGCAAGTCTGGCTCCTATCTATTTGAAGTAAAACGATTAATACTGTACTCCTCAAGCAGGATCGCAGCTCGGGAAAAAGAAAAGAAGACGAATAAACTTTCAGGTAATTCCGCCCCGTCATGGTGGGTCCTCGAGATTGGGGTGGCGGCGCAGTCGAGCGCCGGCCTCGACATCGGAGGGAGAGCCGAATGCTGGATTTCACCGTTGGCGCCTGGCAGCGCGTCGTCATCGCCGCGGTCGCCGAGGAGCCGAGGGAGTTCGAGGAACTGCGCGGTCACCTGCGCCGCCTCGGCCATTACCCGAGCCGCTCCGCGATGACCTGCACGGTCGATGGGCTGGTCCGCCGCGGGATCCTGGACCGCGCCGCCGAAGGGCGTTTCGGGAAGGGGGAGAACTGGGCGCTGGCCGTGCGCCGCTACTGCGGCGCCGACCGCAGCCTGGCCGAGATCGGCTGAGGGCCGGTCAGGTCCCCGCGCGCTCCGCAGCCGCTGCCGCGAGGGCGCGCGCCTCGTCGCGCGCCTGCTCGCGCCGGCGCAGCAACTCGTAGAGGAGCGCGCCGGCGAGGGTCACGCCGGTGATTAGGACCGCGAGGGCGCTGATCGCGGGCGTGGTCCCCTGGCGCACGCGCCCCGCCAGCGCCGTGGTCAGCGTCTTGTCCGCCAGGATGGCGAAGGTCGTGGTGTTGTAGTTCTCGAAGCTCGACAGGAAGGCGAGCACCGCCGCCGAGAGCAGCGCGGGCTTCAGGAACGGCAGCAGGACATGGAAGAAGACCTGGGTGCGCGACGCGCCGAGGTCGAGCGCCGCCTCCTCCTGGGCGCGGTCGAAGCGCTGCAGCCGCGACATGAAGATCAGCATGCAGTAGGCGGAGATGAAGGTCGACTGGCCGAGCGTCGCCAGGAAGATGCCGTTGTAGAGGCCCTGCGCGCCGGTCCAGCGCGTGACGTCGCTCCAGAAGATCACGGTCGAGATGCCGAGGATGACGCCGGGCGTCAGCACCGGCGAGACGACCACGAGGTAGTAGAGCGACCGTGCCCGCGCGTGGACCTGCGTCATCACGATCGCGGCGGCGAGGCCGAGCGGCACGGCGAGGCAGACGACGAGCGTGCCGATCAGGAGGCTGTTGCGGAAGCCCTCCATCAGCGTGCGGTCCGCCAGCAGCGCCTTGAACCAGCGCAGCGTGAATCCCTCGAAGGGCCAGACCTGGGGATAGCTGGGCGTGTTGAAGGCCGTGATGCCCATCACCACGAGCGGCCCGAACAGGAAGGCGAAGAACAGGGCGATGTAGAAGCCGATCATCGTCCGGTGGACGGAGCGCGAGGTCATCGCGTGATCTCCGACAGGCTGACCTTGAACAGCCGCATCACCGCCATCACGAAGGCGACGCAGGTGAGCAGCAGGATGATCGCGTAGGCCGAGCCCTGCTGCCAGTTGAACGCCTGGTAGAAGCGGTCGTAGACGATCGGCGTGAACCACAGTGTCTTCGGACCGCCGAGCACGAGCGGCGCGGCCAGCGCGCCGGCCGCGAGCATGAAGACGAGCGTGCAGCCCGAGGCGATGCCCGGCTTGGCGAAGGGCATCACCACGAAGAGGTGGATGTGCCACCATGGCGCGCCCAGGTCGCGTGCCGCCTCGACCTGGTTGTGGTCCAGGCTCTCGATCGCGTTGTAGAGAGGGAAGACCATGAGCAGCAGGTAGGCGTAGGTCAGCCCGGAATAGAGCGCGACGTTCAGGCCGATGAAGTCGATCGGTGCCGAGATCGCGCCCATGGCCAGCAGCAGCTTGTTGATCGTCCCGCCGGTCCCGAACAGGACCATGAAGGCGAAGGCGCGCAGGATCTCGTTGACCCAGTAGGGCACGATCAGCAGCAGCAGCAGTACGCGCAGGCGGCCTGGCCTGGCGACCTGCGCCATGTAGTAGGCGAGCGGGTAGCAGATCGCGAAGTTGGCGACGGTGATGACGACGCTGACCGCGATCGTCTGCCAGAACGCGTTGATGTGCACCCAGTTGTAGCTCGTGAAGACGCGTGTGCTGCCGTAGACGAAGTACCAGTAGTTCTCGAGCGTGTAGACGTCGTCCGGCCCGCCGCGCCGCGACGGCGGCAGCTTACGGTGGAACGAGTAGTCGACCATGTAGAGCATCGGCCAGACGATCATGAACAGGATCCAGAACGTCGTCGCCGCGAGCAGGAACGCGCCGACGACCGGTCCGTTGCGTCGGAAGAAGCCTGTCGATCCCGGATCGCCCGCGCGGCGCCGGTCGCGCAGCGCGAGCAGCCAGAACGCCAGCGCGACCGCCAGAGGCGTCGCGAAGAGGATCGCCGCGGTGAGCGGGTTGCTCATGCGCCCTTGCCGTCGGTGGCCAGCACGATGGCCTCGCCCTCGTCGCAGGAGAGGCGGAGCGTCGCGCCCGGCGCGGGCAGCGTGGCGGCCTCGCGCATGTCGACGGTCATGGTGAGCGCCTGCCCGCTGGCGGCGCGCAGGAAGACATGCGTCGTGCTGCCCTCGAAGGCAGTGGAGACGATCTCCGCCGCGAGCGCGGCATCCGTGCCGGGCGCGGCGACGCGCAGGCTCTCCGGCCGCACGAAGATCGTGCCGGCGCGGCCAGCCGCCGCGCCCTCGCCGCGGCGGCCGACGAGGCGGCCGAGCGGCGTGTCGATCGCCGCGCGCGCGCCGTCGACGCTTGCGATGCGCCCCTCGATGCCGTTGTTCTCGCCGACGAAGGAGGCGACGAAGGGCGTGCGCGGGTCCGCGTAGATCTCGCGCCCCGTGCCCACCTGCTCGACCACCCCGTGGTTCATGACCGCGATGCGGTCGGACATGGTCAGGGCCTCGCCCTGGTCGTGGGTGATGTAGATGAAGAAGGAGGCGACGAAGGGCGTGCGCGGGTCCGCGTAGATCTCGCGCCCCGTGCCCACCTGCTCGACCACCCCGTGGTTCATGACAGCGATGCGGTCGGACATGGTCAGGGCCTCGCCCTGGTCGTGCGTGATGTAGATGAAGGTGATGCCTACGCGCTTCTGGATCGCGCGCAGCTCGTTGCGCATGTGCTGGCGCAGCTTGAGGTCGAGCGCGGAGAGCGGCTCGTCGAGGAGCAGGACCTTGGGCTCGACGGCGAGCGCGCGCGCGATCGCCACGCGCTGCTTCTGGCCGCCGGACAGCTCGCTCACGCGCTTGTGTCCCTGGTCCGGCAGCGCGACGAGCGACAGCAGCTCCGCCGCGCGCGCCATGCGCTGCGCGCGCGGGACGCCGCGCACCCTGAGCCCGTAGGCGATGTTGTCGGCCACGGTCATCAGCGGGAAGAGCGCGAGGTTCTGGAAGATGAGCGCGGTCGGGCGCCGGTTGGGCTCGATGCCGCGCATGTCCTCGCCGCCGATGCGCACGCTGCCCTCGGACGGGTCGAGGAACCCGGAGATGGTGCGCAGGAGGGTGGTCTTCCCGCAGCCGGAAGGCCCGAGGAGGCTGAAGAACTCGCCGCCGGCGATCTTCAGCGAGGCATCCCTGACGGCCGTGAACGACCCGAAGCGGATCGTCACCCGGTCGAGTTCGACGTCGGCGCTCATGTGGTCACGCTGGAAAGAGGCTGGGGGAGGCCCCTTCCGCGCGGGCGCGGAAGGGGCTCCCGGGACGTCACGCCGCCTTGAGCTTCTCGGCGTACTGGGTGCGCAGCTCGGCGAACCAGGACGGCTCGACCGGGCGCGGCCAGAGGCGGTCGACCGCGTCCTCCGGATAGGCTTCCTTGAAGATCCCGCGGGCCTTCTCCGAAAGCAGTCCGTCGGCGCCCTTGGCGACCGGGTTGTAGCCCGAGCCCTCCGCCACCTTCGCCGAGCCCTCGGCGGAGTGGCAGTACTTGAGGAACTCGTAGGCCTGCGGGACGTTGCGCGCCGCCTTCGTCAGCGACCAGCCGTCGAGCCAGCTGATGGCGCCCTCCTTCGGGGCCATGAACGTGACCGGCGCGCCGGTCTTCTTCAGGCTGATCGGCGGGCCGTCCCAGGTCTGGCCGATCACGACGCCGTTCGACATGAAGCCGGACTTCGTGTTGTCGGCGGAATCCCAGAACTGCTTGATCCATGGCTTGCGCGCGATCGCCTCGCGCAGGAGCACGTCGTAGATCCGCTTCATCGTCGCCTCGTCCTTGTAGGCGTCGAGCATCCGGTTGGACGGCAGCTTGCCGGTGGCGTCCATCCAGAGGCCGATGCCGAGCAGGAGCGAGTGCGGGCGGCCCTGCACCTTGCCGCGGTACTCGTCGTTCCACAGCGTGCCGTAGGAGAGGTTCGCGTAGGACAGCTTGGTCAGGTCGTTGCGCCAGCTGATCGCCTCGGTGCCCCAGCAATGCGGCACGTGGTAGAGGCGGCCCTTCCAGGTCCAGCTCGTCTGCGAGGTCTTGATCATCGACGCCAGCAGGCCGTCGAGGGCGAGCTGCTTCTCGTCGAAGGGCTGGAGGACGTCGATCTCCTCGAACTGCTGCGCGCGGTCATGCGTCGGCTGGCAGAGGTCGAAGCCGGCGCCGCGCGTGGCCTGCAGCTTGTTGATCTGCTCCTCGTTCTGGGAGAACGGCGTCATCGTCACCTTGATGCCGGTCTTCTTCTCGAAGTCCGGGATCACGGGATCCGGGAGCTCGTCGTCCCAGTTCAGCAGGCTGAGGGTGCCGGAGCTCGAGAGCGCGTCGCTGACGATCGCGGGGCTGAGCGCCAGCGCCGTGCCGTAGAGGCTGCCCTTGAGCATGAGGCGGCGGCCGAAGCGACGCGCGGCGAGTGCGGTCTCCTCGGCGGACGTACGGGTCTTCCTGGTCGACATGGTCACCTTCCCTGGTGCGAGGCGTTATGGCCGCCGGCATTGTCGTGCCTGAGGTGGCCGCCGGCATTGTCGTGCCTGAGGCCGCGGATGCCCGATGACGCTAACGCAGCGCCCCGCCCGCCTCAACCCGGCCGGTGGCGCGGCCATGGGCAACGGTGGCCCGGAAACAGCCCGTTCCGTGGGCAGGCTGGCCGCTGCCGTCTCCGGTCAGCCCACGGCGCGGACGGCGCAGTCGATGCCCGAGAGGCGGCTGCGCGGGCCCGCCTTCATGACCTGGCCGGGAAGCTGGCGGCCCAGCATCGCCTCGACCTTGCGGGCCACGGAGCAGAGCGCCTCGAGGTCGATGCCGGTCTCGATGCCGAGCTCGTGCATCAGGTTCACCATGTCCTCGGTGCAGACATTGCCCGTCGCGCCCGGTGCGAAGGGGCAGCCGCCAAGCCCGCCGATGCTGCCCTCGTACTCGGTGATGCCGAGCTCGAGGCCCGCCATCACGTTGACCAGGCCGAGCGCGCGGGTGTTGTGGAAATGCAGCGCGATCGCGAGGTCGGGGCAGGCGGCGCGCACGGCCTCGACCGCGGCGCGCACGAGCGGCGGCGTCGCCATGCCGGTCGTGTCGCCGAGCGCGACGTGGCGGATGCCCATCTCGCGCATCTGCCTCGCGATCGAGGCGACCTGGCGCGCGGGCACGTCGCCCTCGAAGGGACAGCCGAAGGAGGTCGAGATCGCGCCATGCACGGCCATGCCGTGGCGCGCGGCCAGCGCCATGACCTCGCGGAAGCCGTCCAGCGACGCCGCGATGGGACGGTTCACGTTGGTGGCGTTGTGGGTCTCCGACGCGGAGACGAAGAGCAGGATGCTGCGCGCGCCGGCCTTCGCGGCGTTCTCGGCGCCGCGCAGGTTCGGCACGAGGGCCACGAACTCCGCGCCCGGCCCCTTGTCGATGCCGGCGAGCACCTCGGCCGCGTCGGCCATCTGCGGCACGGCGCGCGGGCTGACGAAGGACGTCACCTCGAGCTTGCGCACGCCCGCGGCGACGATGTCGTCGATGGTCGCGATCTTGTCGCGCGTCGGGATGAAGTCGTGCTCGATCTGGAAGCCGTCGCGCGTGCCGACGTCGCAGATCCGGACGGACTTGGGATAGGCCATGGCGGGATTGGCGGGGGAGGGGCCGGCGCGCCGCGCCGGCCCCCGGTCCCTGCGTCAGCCGACTGCGCGCAGCTGCGGCCGGTTCATCGACCGGCGCACCGCGGCGCGCGCCTTGTCGCACATCTCGTCGACGTGCTTCTCCTCGGAGATGAACTGAGGCGCGAGGATGAGCGTGTCGTAGGTGATGCGCGCGAGCAGGCCGTTGTTGAAGAGGTCCTGCAGCATCTCGTAGCCGCGCAGGCCGGGCTTGCCGTCGACAGGCTCGAAGTCGATCGCGCCGAGCAGGCCGATGCCGCGCGTGTCGGTGACGATGCCGAACTCGCGGAAGCTCGCGATCTGCTCGAGGAAGTAGGTCGAGAGCTTCTTCGCGCGCTCGAACAGGCCTTCCTTCTCGTAGATGTCGAGCGCCGCGAGCGAGGCCGCGCAGGCGACCGGGTTCCCGGACCAGGTATAGCCGTGGAAGAACTCGATGCCCTTCGCGGGGCCGGCCTCGGTCACGGCCTTGTAGACCTTCTCGTTAGCGACGACCGCGCCCATCGGCACCACGCCGTTGGTGATGGCCTTGGCGAGGGTCATGATGTCCGGGTTCACCCCGAAGGCCTGGCAGGCGAAGTTCTCGCCGAGGCGCCCGAAGCCGGTGATGACCTCGTCGTAGATCATCAGGATGCCGTGCTGGTCGCAGATCTGGCGGATGCGCTGCAGGTAGCCCTTGGGCGGCGGGAGGATGCCGATCGAGCCGGCGATCGGCTCGATGAACACCGCCGCGATCGTGTCGCCGCCATAAAGCTCGGCATGGCGCTGCAGGTCGTCGGCGAGGTCGGCGCCGGTCTCCGCCTGGCCCATGACGAACTTGTGCTCGGGCGGGCGCGTGTGGCGCATGTGGCTGATGCCGGCGAGCAGCGGCCCGAAGGTCTCGCGGTTGCGGACCATGCCGGAGAGCGACGTGCCGCCGAAATTGACGCCGTGGTAGGCCTTCTCGCGGCAGACGAAGCGCACGCGCTGCGGCTGGCCCTTCGCGCGGTGGTACTGCAGCGCCATCTTCATCGCGCTGTCGACCGCCTCGGAGCCGGAATTGGCGAAGAACACGTAGTCGAGGTCGCCGGGCGTCATCGCGGCGATGCGGCGCGCGACCTCGAACTGCAGCGGGTGGCCGAACTGGAACGGCGGCGAGTAGTCGAGCTCGAGGATCTGCTTGTGCACCGCGTCCGCGATCTCGCGCCGGCCATGGCCCGCGGGGATGCAGTAGAGGCCCGAGCAGCCGTCGATCAGCGTCTCGCCGCGATGGTTCGTGAGGTAGACGCCCTTCGCCTCGGTGAAGAGCCGCGGCTCCTGCTTGAAGTGCTTGTTCGCCGTGAACGGCATCCAGAGTTCTTCGAGCGAGTTCGGCTTGACGGTCATGGCGCTTCCCCTCGGGGCCTGAATGAGGCGCGCGCCGGGAAGGCCCAGCCGCGCGATGCGCGCAGGATAGATCCGCCGCGCCGGACCCGCCAGACCCGACTGGCCGTCAGGTCCAGCCGCCGTCGACCACGTAGTGCTGGGCGGTGCAGGCCGAGGCCTCCTCGGAGGCGAGGAAGACGGTGAAGCGCGCCACCTCGTCCGGGGCCAGCTTGCGCTTCAGGCATTGCCTGCGCATCAGCTCCGCCTCGCCCTCCGGGGTCAGCCAGAGCGAGACCTGCCGTTCGGTCATGATCCAGCCCGGCGCGATGGCGTTCACGCGGATGCCATGCGGCCCGTAGTCGCGGGCAAGCGACCGGGTGAGGCCGAGGACAGCGGACTTGGCCGCCGTGTAGGCCGCCATGCCGCCCTGGCCCGCCATCCAGGAGGTGGAGCCGAAATTGACGATCGCGCCGGCGCCCGCGGCCTTCATGTCGGGCAGGACGGCCTGCGCGGCGAAGAACTGGTGCTTGAGGTTCACCGCGATGCGCTGGTCCCAGTATTCCGGGGTCACGTCCTCGGTCCGGTGGCGCTCGTCGTGCGCCGCGTTGTTGACCAGCACCGCGAAGGCGCCGATCTCGGCGCGCAGCGCCGCGATCGCCGCGCGCAGGGCGGCCGTGTCGGTGATGTCGGCCTGCGCGAAGGCGACCCGCGCGCCGCCGGCGCGAAGGCGACCCGCGCGCCGCCGGCGCGCAGTTCCGCGACGAGGGCCTCGGACTCCGCGCGCTTGACGTCGACGAAGCCCACGAGGGCCTTCTGCCGGGCGAAGGCGCGGACGATGGCGGCGCCAATGCCCGAGCCGCCGCCCGTGACCAGAACGGCCTTGCCCTCGAGGTCTGGGTAGATGGCGCCTCGCAACGCTTTGGTCACGTGAACACCCCATGCTGGCGGGATAGTATCGAGGCAGCTCTGCCCCTGGGAGGTCCCATGCTCATCGGCGTTCCGAAGGAGATCAAGGTCCGCGAGTACAGGGTGGGGCTCACGCCCACGAATGTCCGCGAGGTCGTCGCGCATGGCCACCAGGTCGTCGTCGAGCGCGGCGCCGGCGCCGGCATCGGCATGACCGACGCACACTACGAGGCGGCGGGCGCGCGGATCGCGGCCGATGCCGCCTCGGTGTTCGCCGCGGCCGACATGATCGTGAAGGTGAAGGAGCCGCTGGCCGCGGAGCGCGCGATGCTGCGGCGCGGGCAGGTCCTGTTCACCTACCTGCACCTCGCGCCCGACCCGGCGCAGGCGCACGACCTCATGCGCAGCGGCGCGACCTGCATCGCCTACGAGACGGTGACCTCGCCATCCGGAGGGCTGCCGCTGCTCGCGCCGATGTCCGAGGTCGCGGGACGGATGTCGATCCAGGTCGGCGCCTATTTCCTGGAGAAGGCGCATGGCGGCCTCGGCATGCTGCTCGGCGGCGTGCCCGGCGTCGATCCCGCGAAGGTCGTCGTGCTGGGCGGCGGCGTGGTGGGCACGCACGCCGTCCACATCGCGCTCGGCATGGGCGCGGATGTCTGGGTGCTCGACCGCAGCGTCGACGTGCTGCGCCGCCTCTGGACCCAGTTCGACCGGCCGCTCAACACCGTGTTCTCGACCCGCGACGCGGTCGAGCAGCACGTCGCCGCGGCCGACCTCGTCATCGGCGGGGTGCTGATCCCCGGCGCCGCGGCGCCGAGGCTGGTCGGCGCCGACCTCATCCGGCGGATGAAGCCGGGCTCCGTCGTCGTCGACGTCGCCATCGACCAGGGCGGCTGCTTCGAGACCTCGCGCCCGACCACGCATGACGAGCCGACCTACGTCGTCGACGACGTCATCCACTATTGCGTGACGAACATGCCGGGCGGCGTGCCGCGCACCTCGGCCGTCGCGCTCAACAACGCGACGCTGCCCTACGTGCTGGCGCTTGCGGACAAGGGCGCGATGCGCGCGCTGGCCGAGGACCCGCACCTGCGCAACGGCCTCAACGTCCATGGCGGCAGGATCACGCACGCGGCGGTGGCCGCGGCGCTGGGCGAGGCGTTCGAGGACCCGGCCAAGGCGCTGGAGACCTGAGCGGCGCGGCCGCGCTCAGTAGGAGCGCGGCATGCCGAGCACGTGCTCGCCCACGTAGGCGAGGATGAGGTTCGTCGAGATCGGGGCGACCTGGTAGAGCCGGGTCTCCCTGAACTTGCGCTCGATGTCGTACTCGGCGGCGAAGCCGAAGCCGCCATGCGTCTGCAGGCAGGCATTCGCCGCCTCCCAGGATGCGTCGGCGCAGAGCAGCTTCGCCATGTTTGCCTCGGCGCCGTAGGGGCGGCCCGCGTCGTGCAGCGCAGCCGCCTGGTAGCGCATCGCGTCTGCGGCGCGCGCGTTGACGTAGGCGCGCGCGATCGGGAACTGGATGCCCTGGTTCCGGCCGATCGGCCGGTCGAAGACGACGCGCTCGCCGGTTCCGGCCGATCGGCCGGTCGAAGACGACGCGCTCGCCGGCATAGGCGCGCGCGCGGTCGACGAACCAGTACGCGTCGCCGACGCATTCCGCGGCGATCAGCACGCGCTCCGCGTTCAGTCCCTCGAGGATGATGCGGAAGCCGCGATCCTGCTCCCCCACCAGCGCGTCGCCGGGGATCTCGACGCCGTCGAAGAAGACCTCGTTGGTCTCGTGGTTCACCATGTTGCGGATCGGGCGCACGGACATGCCGCCGGCCAGCGCCTCGCGCACGTCGACGAGGAAGACCGAGAGCCCCTCCGACTTCCTGCGCACCCGCTCGATCGGCGTCGTGCGCGCCAGCACGATCATCAGGTCTGAATGCTGCAGGCGCGAGGTCCAGACCTTCTGGCCGTTCAGGACCCAGCGGTCGCCGCGGCGCGTCGCGGTCGTGCGCAGCTTCGTCGTGTCGGTGCCCGTGGTCGGCTCGGTGACGGCCATCGACTGCAGGCGCAGCTCGCCCGACGCGATGCGCGGCAGGTAGCGTGCCTTCTGCTCCGGCGAGCCGGCGCGCAGCAGCGTCGACATGTTGTACATCTGGCCGTGGACCGCGCCCGAGTTGCCGCCCGAGCGGTTGATCTCCTCCATGACGATGGAGGCCTCGGTCAAGCCGAGACCCGCGCCGCCATGTTCCTCGGGCACGAGCGCCGCGAGCCATCCGGCGCCGGTCAGCGCGGCGACGAATTCCTCGGGATAGCCGCGCGCCTCGTCGACGCGCCGCCAGTAGGCGCCGTCGAAGCGCGCGCAGAGCGACCGCACGGCGTCGCGCAGGTCGCGATGGTCGTCCTCGGACGGGATCTGGATCGGCACGTGCCTGCCCTCGCTGTTCTCCGGCGCGAAGGGTCGTCCAGATCCGCGCGGCGGGGAAGGGGGTTTGGGCCTTGCCATGCCCGGCGCGTTCCGCCTTGATCGCTGCTCGCATCGACTCGCCCCGGAGGCACAGGACGTGGCGCACCACGACTTCGACGCTTCGCGCACCCGCCTCGGCTTCGGGGCGATCGACATCGTCGCCAATGTCCACACGCCCGAGGCCTACGCCGAGGGCCGCATCCCGGTCGATGACGGGTTCCGCGACAAGGTCGGCTACGACCCGGGCCAGCGTCGCGGCGTCACGATCGAGGCCTATCTCGACAAGAAGGACCGCGCCGGGATCGAGCGCACGCTGCTCGTCGCCGCGCGCTGCGGCGACCGCAGGATCCGCGGCTCGACCGAGATTCCCTACGAATGGGTGCGCGACATCTGCGCCGCCCATCCCGGGCGCTTCTCCGGCCTGGCCGGGATCGACCCGACGCGCGGCATCGCGGGCCTGAAGGAACTCGACCGCGCCGTGCACGAATACGGCTTCGTCGGCGCGCATCTCTACCCGCACTGGTTCGAGGCCGCGCCCGACGCCGCGATCTTCTATCCCTACTACGCACGCTGCGCCGAACTCGGCATCCCGATCATGCTGCAGGTCGGGCACTGCCTCCTCTACTCGAAGGACCGGCGGCTGCCCTCCGTCGGCCGGCCAATCGCGCTCGACCGCGTCGCGCTCGACTTCCCCGAGCTGAACATCATCGGGATCCATCTCGGCTGGCCGTGGCACGAGGAGATGGTCGCCGTCGCCTTCAAGCACCCGAACGTGTTCATGGCGGGGGACGCCTACGCGCCCAAGCACTGGCCCGCCAGCGTCGTGCACTTCGCCAACACCTTCGGGCAGGACAAGTTCCTCTTCGGCACCGACTTCTCCGTCATCGAGCCGGAGCGCGCGATGCAGGAGGTCGAGGCGCTGGCCTTCCGGCCCGTGCCGCTGCGCAAGATCCTGCGGGACAACGCGCTGCGGCTGTTCAAGCTGCCGGGATGAGCGCGGCGCTGCGCGACGCGCTCGCGGCCGCGCTGGGCGAGGCGCATGTATCGCGCGATCCGGCCGAACTGGCGCTCGCCGGATCCGACGTCTTCGAGTGGCCGGGCGCGGTGCCGCCGGACCTCCTGCTGCGCCCCGGCTCCGCGGCCGAGGCAGCCGAGGCCGTGCGGCTGCTCGCCGCCGCTGGCTTCTCGGTCGTGCCGCGTGGCGCCGGGCTTTCCTATACCGGCGGCGCCGTGCCGCATGCACCGCGCGTCGCGGTGCTCGACACGCGGCGGCTCGACCATGTCTCGATCGATGCCGGCGACCTGCGCGCGCGCGTCGGCGCGGGCGCGACCTGGGAGGCGCTGGCCGAGGCCGCGTCGCGCCACGGCCTGCGCGCGGCGGTCGCGGCGCCCATCAGCGGCAGCCACTCCACCATCGGCGGCGCGGCGTCGCAGAACCTTCCCGGCTCGATGGAGGGCTTCATCGGCGTCGAGGCGGTGCTGGCGGATGGCAGCCTCGCGCGCGCCGGCGCGCTCGCGCAGCCGGGCGGCGAGGGGTCCTGGCGCCATCACGGGCCGGACCTGACCGGCCTGTTCCTCGGCGATTGCGGCGCCTTCGGCATCAAGACCGAGCTCGCGCTGCGCCTCGTGCCGGAGCGGCCCGCCGCCTTCGCGTCCTTCGCCTTCGCGCGCGGCAGCGACATCGCGGAGGCGATGGTCGCGACGATGCGCGCGGGCGCCGCGACGCGCGCCTTCGCGCTCGACCGGCTGAGGTCGGAGGGCGCGCGCAGCCTCGACGCGGGCGAGGCCGCGCGCACGCTGGGCGCCGTGGTCGCCGCCGCCACGTCGCCGGTCCAGGCGCTGCGCGACGCGGCGCGCCTCGCGAAGGCTGGCCTTGGCGGCGGCGACGACGCGCCATGGTCGCTGCATGTCACGGCCGAGGCGGAGAGCGAGCGCGCCGCGGCCGAGCGCATCGAGGCCGTGCGTGGCTACTGCGCCGCGGGCCGCGAGGTCGATGCCGTGGTCCCGCGCACCCTGCGCGCGCGGCCCTTCTCGATCCGCGGCATGGTCGGGCCGCAGGGCGAGCGCTGGGTGCCGGTGCACGGCATCCTGCCGCTGTCGCGCGCCGCCGCGGCCCTTGCCGCGCTCGAGGCGATGGCGGAGGCCGAGCGCGCGGCGCTCGACGACGCGGGGATGGCGGTGAACTGGCTCGTCGCCTCGACCGGGCCGCATGTCACGATCGAGCCGATGTTCTACTGGCCCGACGCGCTCGACCCGATCCATCTCGCTCACATGTCCGGGCGTAACCGCGCGCGCTTCGGCGCCTTCGCCGCGAACCCGTCGGGACGCGCGCTCGCGCGGCGCCTGCGCGAGGCCATGCGCGACGCGCTCGACGCGCATGGCGCGGTCCACGCGCAGCTCGGGCGCTTCTATCGCTACGCGGAGGCTCTCGATCCCGCCGCCGCCGCGCTGGCGCATCGCATCAAGCTCGCGCTCGACCCGGGCGGCCGGATGAATCCCGGCGTGCTCGGCCTCGGGGCGGCAGGGGAGGGGAGAGGACCGGCATGAGCACGCGCGTCACCAGCCATTTCGTCACCGTCGGCAAGCGCCGCGTGCACTACACGCGCGCCGGGTCGGGCCCCGCGGTCTGCCTCTTCCATCCCTCGCCCTGCTCGGCGGCGCGCATGCGCATGCAGCAGGAGGTCTTCGCGACGCGCTTCACCGCGCTCGCCTTCGACACGCCGGGCTTCGGCCTGTCGGACCGCCTCGACATCGCCCAGCCGGAGATCCGGGACTTCGCCGACGCGATGGCCGAGACGCTGACCGCGCTCGGCATCGGGCGCGCCGCCGCCTACGGCAACCACACCGGCGCGGCGATCGCGGTCGAGTTCGCGGCCCGCTTCGGCCTGTCGGACCGCCTCGACATCGCCCAGCCGGAGATCCGGGACTTCGCCGACGCGATGGCCGAGACGCTGACCGCGCTCGGCATCGGGCGCGCCGCGGTCTACGGCAACCACACCGGCGCGGCGATCGCCGTCGAGTTCGCCGCGCGCCATCCCGATCGCTGCGCCATGGCGCTCGCCGACGGCTATCCCGCCTATTCGGGCGCGCAGGCGCAGGACCGGCTCAAGCGCTACCTCGAGCCGCTCGTGCCGAAATGGGACGGCAGCCACCTGCTCTGGCTCTGGTACCGCTATCGCGAGCAGCATGTCTTCTGGCCGTGGCACGACCACGACCTCGCGCATCGCGCGGACACCGACGTGCCCGATGCGGACTTCCTCCACCAGGGCGTCATCGACCTGCTCGACGCGGGCGACGAGTACCGCGTCGGCTATGCGGCTGCGTTCCGTGGCCGAGGGCTCGGCGTGCTCGCCGACCTCAAGGTGCCGGTCTGCTTCGCGGTGCGGCCGGGCGACAGCCTCCATCGCACGAAGCCCGCCTATGACGGAACCGGCGCGTGGCTGGAGGAGACGCCGCGCGACCCGGTCAGCCCGCCTATGACGGAACCGGCGCGTGGCTGGAGGAGACGCCGCGCGACCCGGTCTCGGCGACGGTGCGCGAGCGCGACCTGCTCTCGCGCCATCTCGGCGACGTGCCGCCTCCGGCGCCCGCCTGCGCGCCGATCGCCGGTCGGCTCGTCACCGACTACGCGAATGGACCGCAGGGGCCGCTGTTCATGCGCAGCGGCGGCACCGCGCGCATCGGCGAGCCGCCGTTGCTCTGCCTGCATCCGCTGCCGGGCTCGACGGCGCTGGTCGAGGGACTGATGTCGGAGCTGGCGCGCGACAGGCGCGTGCTCGGCTTCGACCTGCCCGGCCATGGCCAGTCCCGCCCGGCCACCGGCGACGCCGCGCAGCGCTGGGACGGATATTGCTCGGCGCTGCTCGGCGCGCTCGGTGCGCATGACGCGCCGGTCTTCGACCTGCTGGCCTGCGGGGGCTCCGCGGTGCTCGCCGTCGAGCTCCTGCGCCGCGCGCCAGCACGCTTCCGGCGCGTCGCCTTCGACGGTCCGCCCGCGCTCGACCCCGTCGCGCGCGCCGCGCTCCTGTCCGTGCCGGCTCCTTCGGCCGCGCCGGAGATGGACGGCACGCACCTGCTGCGAGCCTGGCACCACCTGCGCGACCAGGAGCTCTGGCAGCCCTGGCACGACCGGCGGCGCGAGAACGCACGCAGGACCGCGCCGCGCATCGACCCGGCCTCGCTGACGCTGAGGGCGCGCGAGATGCTCAAGCATCCGCGTGGCTACGCGCCGACCTGGGAGGCCGTGATGTCCTACCCGCTGCGCGAGCGCATGGCGGAGCTGCCGGACCGGCCGACGCTGCTGCTGTCCGCGCCGGACGACATCCACGCGCCCTGCCTCGATGGCGCCGCGTCGGCGATGAGCCATGCGGTCGCCATGCGGTCGTCGAGCGCCCGGGCTCCGCCGACGAGCGCGCGGCCGCCATCGCGCGCTTCCTCGCACCATGAGCGCCGGGGACCTGCGGACGCGGCGGCCGGGGAATTCGCGCGGGATCACGATCTCCGACGGGATCCTGTCCGCGGCACGACGCACACCCGACCGCCTCGCGATACGCGAGAGCGGGCGCGGTCTCACCTATGCGCGCCTTGCCGAGAGGATCAGGCGCGTCGCCAACCTCGTCCATGCGGGGCTGGGCCTCGCGCATGGCGAGCGCGTCGTCGTCCTGCTTCCCAACCGCGTCGAGTACATCGAGATCGTCTGCGGCGCGTCGCTCGCGGGCGTCGCCTGCGCGACGATCGGCCCGGCCGCGTCCGAGGCCGAGATACGCTTCGCGTGCGAGGACACGGGCGCGCGCGCGATCTTCGTCGATCCCTCGCTCGAGGCGAAGGCGCGCGCCGCGCTGCCGGACTGCGTCGCGCATGTCGTCGTGCTGTCGGACGCCTACGAGGACGCGCTCGCGCGGGCCTCGGACGCGACCTGCCCGGTGCCTACGCAGGAGAGCGACGTCTTCTCCATCCCCTATACCTCCGGCTCGACCGGCCGCGGCAAGGGCGTGATGCTCTCGCATCGCGGGCGCGTTCTCTCCGCCTATGCGATCGGCGCCGACCATGGCTGCTACGGTCCCGACGACCGCGCCATCACGCTGACGCCGCTCTTCCATGGCGCGGGCTTCCTGATGACGCTGACGCCGCTGCATTTCGGCGGCTTCGTCGAGCTGCTGCCGCGCTTCGACATCGAGCGGATTATGGACACGATCCAGTCGATCCGCGCGACCAACACCTACATGGTGCCGACGCATTTCGCGGCGCTCTTCGCGATGGGCGATGCCGCGCGGCGCTACGACGTGTCGTCGCTCAAGGCGGTCGTCTCGGGCACCGCGCCGCTCGCGCAGTCGACGAAGGAGCGCGTGATCGACTTCTTCGGCGAGGGCAGGCTCTACGAGCGCTATGGCTGCACGGAGACGTCGATCGTCACCGCGCTGCGCCCCGCCGACCAGCTGACGTCGATCGTCACCGCGCTGCGCCCCGCCGACCAGCTCCGCAAGATCCAGTGCGTCGGCCAGCCGCTTCCCGCCACGCAGGTCATGATCCTGGGCGAGGATGGCGCGGAACTGCCCCGCGGCGAGGTGGGCGAGCTCGCCTGCACCTCGCCCTACATGTTCTCCGGCTACCTCAACATGCCCGAGGCGACCGCGAAGGCGATGCGCGGCGACTGGTTCGTGACCGGCGACCTCGCGCGCATGGACGACGAGGGGTTCCTCTACCTCGTCGACCGCAAGAACGACATGATCATCACCGGCGGCGAGAACGTCTATCCGCGCGAGGTCGAGGAGGTGCTGCTCGCGCACCCGGCCGTGCGCGAATGCGCCGTCGTCGGCCTGCCGCATCCCTACTGGGGCGAGGCGGTGACGGCCTTCGTCGCGCTGCGCGAGGGCATGAACGCGGGCGAGGCTGACCTCGTCGAGGCCTGCCGCGCGTCGCTGTCGCGCTACAAGGCGCCGAAGGAGATCCGGTTCGTGGCGGCGCTGCCGCGCAACTCGATGGGCAAGGTGCTGCGTCGCAGCCTGCGCGACGGGGGCGGCGCAAGCGCAGCCTGACGCGCGCGGATCAGCCTCGCGCGCGCGCCAGCTCGGCGTAGCCGCCGGGATGGGCGCGGCGCCAGCGCCAGGCCGTGGAGACGATCTCGTCGATCGATGCGTAGCGGGGCGTCCAGCCGAGCTCGGCGCGGATGCGCGACGGGTCGGCCACGAGCCGCGGCAGGTCCCCCGGCCGTCGCGGCAGCATGCGCACGGGGAAGTCGACCCCGGTCACGCGGCGCACGGCGTCGAGGACCTCGCGCACCGAGTGCCCGTTGCCGCTGCCGACATTGTAGGCGCGGCTGCCCGCGTCCAGCCGGTCCAGGACGCGCAGATGCGCCGCCGCGAGGTCGCAGACATGGACGTAGTCGCGCAGGCAGGTGCCGTCGGGCGTGTCGTAGTCGTTACCGAAGACCTGCATCTCCTCGCGGCGTCCCAGCGCGCAGTCGAGCGCGATCGGGATGAGATGCGTCTCCGGGTCGTGGTCCTCGAAGAGCGGCAGGTGGGGATGCGCGCCGCAGGCGTTGAAGTAGCGCAGGATCGCATAGCGGATGCCGTGGACGCGCTCGGCCCAGGCGAGGATGCGCTCGACGAGGTATTTCGACTCGCCATAGGGGCTGCCCGGCGCGACCGGCGCGTCCTCCGGCGCGACCGGCGCGTCCTCATCGATCGAGGCGCGTCCCGTGGCGCCGAAGATCGCGCAGGTCGAGGAGAAGACGAAGCGCGAGACGCCATGGGCGGCGGCTGCCTCGAGCAGGTTGACCGCGCACTGCACGTTGTCGCCGAGATAGAGGAAGGGGCGGCGCATCGACTCGCCGACCTGGATGTTGCCGGCGAAATGCATGATCGCATCGTAGCGTCGGCCGGCGAAGGCGGCGGCGATCGCGTCGCGGTCGGCGAGGTCGCCGACCACGAGTTCCGCCTGCGGGAGCACGGCCTCGCGATGGCCCTGGTGCAGGTTGTCGAAGACGACCACGCGGTGGCCGGCCTCGAGCAGCGCGGCCACGCAGTGGCTGCCGACATAGCCGGCACCGCCGGTCACCAGGATCGTCCTGCCCATCCTTGCCTGCCCATCGCGCGCCTCGGCATCCCGGCCGGAACGCGCTTCCCGATACAGGTTCCGGCGGGTGATGCGCAACTTGTCCCTTCCGGCGCCAGGCGCTGGACGATGCCGCAGTTCCTGTCGCGCGGCACTTTGTCCGTCCAGGCCATTGCGGTCGCTTGATAATTTCCAGGCCGGGGCCGGTTCTTCGCCAAGGCGCGGTTACGCACATCCGCCAGGCAGGCTACTCCGCCGCGCGGGCTGACTTTCTCCCGCAAGAGTAGAGAATTGCTTCGGGGAGGACACACGCATGAAACTGCTCATTGCCGACGACCACGCGATGTTCCGCACGGCGGTCTCCGACGGGCTCGGGGTCCTGCTCGGGGCCGGCACGCAGGTGCTGGAGGCCGAGGACTATGACGGGGTCGACGCCCAGCTCCGGGCCAACCCGGACACCGAGGTCGTGCTGCTCGACCTCATCATGCCGGGCTTCGCCAACTTCGATGGGCTGGCGGCGCTGGTCCGCGACTTCCCGGCGATCCCGTTCCTGGTCGTCTCCGGCTCGTCGCAGTCGCGCTACCAGGTCGAGGCCGTGAGGCGCGGCGCGCGAGGCTACATCGTCAAGTGCCAGCCACTCTCGGTCCTGGCGCAGATCGTCCGCATCGTGCGCGACGGCGGCACCTACGTCTCCGCCAGCGCGCTCGACCCGAGCCTCGCGCCGTCCGCGGACGCGGGGAGCCCGCGACCCATCGCGCTCCAGCCCGGCGGCGAGCCGCAGGCCGAGGCCGCGGAGAGCCCGCTGCGCTCGGCGCGCCTGACCGAGCGCGAGCAGCAGATCCTCGCCTGCCTCGCGCGCGGGGCGTCGAACAAGCAGATCGCGCGCGACCTCGGCATCACCGACACGACGGTGAAGGTCCACCTGCGGATGATCTTCAAGAAGCTGGGCGTGTCCAACCGAACTCAGGCTGCGTTCTTCGCGCGCGAGCGCCTGCCGGCCGTCGCCTGACGCCCGGCGTCCCGGCGCGCGGCGGGCGTGCCGCACGCCGGGACGCCAGCCTTCGTTTGCCTTTCGCGGGACGCGTTCCTATTCTCCGCCGCCTGCGTCAAGGAGGAGGAGGGTTGTCGTGCTGAAGGCGCTTCTTTCGATGGGCCGCGTCGCCGCGGCGATGCTCGCCTTCATGGCGATCGCGAGCGCGCAGGCGCCGCGTGATCCCGAGAACACGCTCTTCCTCGACCTGAAGGATGGCCGCGTGGTGATCGAGCTGCGCCCGGACCTCGCGCCGCGCCATGTCGAGCGGATCAAGGAACTCGCGCGCCAGCGCTTCTACGACGGCATCGTCTTCCACCGCGTCATCGACGGGTTCATGGCCCAGACCGGCGACCCGACCGGCACCGGCCGCGGCGGCTCCGGGAAGACGCTGGTCGCCGAGTTCAGCCGCGAGCCCTTCGTGCGCGGCACGGTCGGCATGGCGCGCTCCTCGAACCCGCATTCCGGCGACAGCCAGTTCTTCATCATGTTCCAGCCCAACCCGGGGCTGAACGGCCAGTACACGGTCTGGGGCCGCGTGGCCTCGGGGATGGCCTTCGTCGACCGGATCGTGCGCGGCGAGCCGCCGCGCGAACCCGATCGCATCATCCGGCTGCGCGTCGCGGCCGACGTCAAGGAGTGAGCGCAATGGCCCTGGATCCCGCCAACACGCTGTGGATGGACCTCGCGAGCGGCCGCGTGGTCATCCGCCTGCGGCCCGACCTCGCGCCGAACCATGTCGCCCGCATCAAGGAACTCGCCACCGAGGGCTTCTACGACGGCATCGTGTTCCACCGCGTCATCGAGGGCTTCATGGCCCAGGGCGGCGACCCGACCGGCAGCGGGATGGGGGGCTCGGGCAAGCGCCTGCGCGCCGAGTTCAGCCGGGAGCCCTTCGTGCGCGGCACCTGCGGCATGGCCCGCAGCCAGAACCCCGACAGCGCTGACAGCCAGTTCTTCATCATGTTCGACGAGGGCTCGTTCCTGAACGGCCAGTACACGGTCTGGGGCGAGGTCGTGGAGGGCATGGAGCATGTCGACGCGATCAAGCGCGGAGAGCCGCCGCGCGTCCCCGACAAGATCGTGACCATGCGCGTGGCGGGCGCCGCCTGAGGAGCCACCGCCGGGCGGAAGGAGGGCTCAGCCCTCCTTCGCCTCCAGCAGGTCATCGACCTTGCGTCGCATGTTCTCGAGGTTGAAGATCGGCAGCCGGTAGATCCAGGGCGCGGCGCGGCGGGAGATCGCGTCCGCCTCGGCCTTCACCTCGTCCGCCGCCTTGAGGCCCGTGCCGCCTTCCGGCAGTTGCGCCGGGGGCTCCGCGCGGGCCGAGATCGCGGCCCAGAACACACCTTCGATCTCCACCAGCCGGGCCGACACCTCGAGCCCGTCGAAGGTGGAGACCGTAGCCACGGTGCCGCCTGCCGGGAAGCCCTCGGCCTTGCGCACGTCCTCGAGGTCGAGGCGTTCGAACACCGCTGCGACGCTCCCGATCTCCCAGTTCGACTTCGGCTTGCGGTCCTCCGGGACGCCGGCGAGCACGAAGTCGCGCTCGGCGGGCGACGGCTTCGAGACCTCGGTGGTCGCGCCGTCGGCGTGGCGGATCGTGGCGACGCGCACGCGTTCGCGCGCGACATTCGCCACCTCGCGCTCCATCCATTGCAGCGCGTCGCGGCCGACCGTGAGGCGGCCGCGCGCGAGCCAGGCCTGCGCGTCGCCCGCGCGACGCACGTAGACCGCGTCCTCGCCGCCGCCGCCGCGCCCGAAGCGGTTCTTGCCGGCGAGCAGCGCGACGACCTCCTTGCCCTGCGCGTCGCGGAAGGCGACGCGCGTCGACTTCGCGCCCGGCGCGTCGCGGTCCTCCAGCTCGAGGGACGGATAGACATCCTTGCTGCGGGTCTTGGCCTCGAGCGTGCGCAGCTCGGACACCTCGAAGAAGAGCTGGCGGATCCGCGCGCCGTCCGCCTGGTAGCCGGCGGACTCCGGCAGGATCCAGCGCTCGCCCTCGCGCCGGATCACCACCGGCCCGTCGGGGCGCTGCATCTCGATGGTCGCGACCTCCGCGGCACGGCCGGCGAGCTCGGGGAAGATGCGCTCGCCGAGCCGTATCTCCGCCGGGTCTCCCGCCGGCGCGAGCAGGTACGCGACGACGGCGCTCGCCATGGCGGCGCCGGCGAGCAGGGTGAGGGTGGTGGCGTTGCGCATGTCGCTCTGCTCCGGTGCGGCGTCAGGCGGTCGCGCGCGCGGCGGCTGCCCGGCGCCGGCGCGCGACGCGCGCCAGCCCGAGCGCCACGGCGAACAGGCCGATCAGGGCGGGGATGAGGGCGATGTTGACCGCGCGCACCCAGGCCTGCAGCAGGTCGATGTCGCGGTTGAGGTTGTACTGGACCTCGCGCAGCTCGCGGCGCGTCTCCAGCATCTCGGCGCGGAACTGGTCGATCGCCTGCTGCTGGCCCGCGGTGACGATCGAGCGCGCCGCGCCCTCGCCCTGCTCCTTGGTCTGCAGTTCCTTGAGCTTCGCCTCGGTTGCCTTCAGCTTCTCGGTCAGCTCGCGCTCCTTTGAGCGGAAGGAGAGCTCGGCCTGGCGCTGGATCTCCTGCACGACCGTGAAGGGCCGTGTCGACTGGCCGCGCGAGCGCAGCGAGATCAGGTCGTCGCTGCCGCCGAGGTGGTCGACCGCGTTGACGACGAAGTCGCCGTTGTTCGCGACCGGCCGCACGAGGCGCTGGCCGAAGAACTCCTGCACCTGGGCCCAGGACCTGTCCTCGAGCATGTCGGTGTCGGCGACCACGATGACGTTGATCGGGTCGCGCGAGGCCGCGAGATGCGCGGGCAGGGCGGGGGCGTCTGGCTTGGCGGCCTCCGCCTCGCCTTCCTTCTTCTCCTCCTTCGGCGCGCCGTCGGGGAAGGCAGTCTTCGCGGGGCCGCGCAGGCGTGCCGCGAGGACCAGGCGCTCGCCGCCGGACTTGAAGCCCGAGAGCAGGGCCACGGGATCGGGCGCGAACTTGACCTTCTCGACGTCGATCTCCTGCGCCTGCTCCGAGGTGCTGATGAGCGGCGTCATGGCGACGCCCGAGCCGGCGACGGGGCGCAGGATGCCCGCGCTCGCCATGTTGATGGACTGAACGTCAGCGAGCAGCACGTCGCCCTTGGACAGCGCCGCGTCGCGCAGCGACAGCCAGGCGAGGTAGTCGACGGCCTGGACGCGCTGGCCGGCCCCGGCGCTGACGCGACGCGCGGCCTGGCGGTCGCCGGCGATCCTGCCCTGGACGAGCTCGACGCCCCAGGCCTTGAGCAACTCGGGCATGTCGGAGCCGGTCTGCCCGCTCTGCGCCGCGGGGCCCGGGCGACCCATCTCCCCCTCGGCATGCGGGTCGACGAAGACGAGCGCGCGGCCGCCGCGCAGCACGAACTGGTCGATCGCGTAGAGCGTCCTGGGGGGCAGCTCGCGCGGATGCACGACCATCAGCACGTCGATCGTCTCGGGGATGACGGCGGCGTCGCGGTCGATGCGCTGGAGGTCGAATTGCTGCGACAGCTGGTCGTGGATCGCCCAGGGCTGCGGCGGGTTGCGCGGGCCCATGAACTGGCCCTGCAGCGGCAGGGTGGTCAGCAGGCCGACCGCGCGCTTCTTCGTGACGGTCAGCTCGAAGACGAGCTTGGTGAGGTCGTGCTCGAGGAAGCTCTCGCGCTCGGGCTGCAGGAACGGGATCACCGCCTCCTTGTCGCCGCTGCTCGAGCCGGCAATGCCGAAATAGACCTGCTCGCCGGACTGGTTGACCGGCACGCCCTGGATTCCCGTGGCGACGGCGCGCTCCTCCTCGTCCGAGAAGGGCTGCGGGTCGACGAACATCAGGCGGACCTTGCCGGCGGAGGCTGCCTTGTATTCCTCCAGCAGCTCGCGCACCCGCGTCGCGTAGGTACCGTAGGAGGGGATCTCGCGCGTCAGCCGCTCCGACACGTAGAGCCGCAGCGTCACCGGCTCCTCGATCTTCGACAGCAGGCTGCGCGTGCCGGGCGAGAGGGTAAAGAGCTTCTCCTGCGTGAGGTCGGCGCGCATTCCGTTGGCCGCGCGGTCGACCGCGATGTTCGAGCCGAAGAACGCCGCGACAGCCAGGGCGAGGGCGAGGGCGGCGAAGCCGCCGCGCTGGAGGGAGGAACCGGGCATGCTCATTGGGTCAACCCGCCTTCTTGATGTCGACGACGATCGCGTTCGCGAACAGGAAGAGCGCGATCAGGCTGGAGAAGAAGAACACGTCCTTGATGTCGATGACGCCGCGGTTCATCGCGTTGAAATGCGTCAGGAAGCTGAACGACCTGATCGCCTCGGTGAACCACTCCGGCGCCCATCCCGAGAAGAAGTTGAGCACCACGGCGGTGCCGCTGACCGTGAACAGGAACGCGACCGCCGCCGTCACGACGAAGGCGATGACCTGGTTCTTGGTGGTCGCGGAGATGCAGGCGCCGATCGCGAGGATCCCGCCGGCCATCAGCAGGCTTCCGGCGTAGCCCGAGAGGATCACGCCGTTGTCGGGCGTGCCCAGCCAGTTGACCGTGAGCCAGATCGGGAACGTCAGGGCCAGCGCGACGCCGGTGAAGGCCCAGGCGGCGAGGAACTTGCCGAGGACCGCCTGGCCGAGGCCGATCGGCAGGGTGAGGAAGAGCTCGATCGTCCCCTGCTTGCGCTCCTCCGACCAGAGCCGCATCGAGATCGCGGGGATGAGGAACAGGTAGAGCCAGGGATGCCACATGAAGAACGAGGCGAGGTCGGCCTGGCCGCGCTCGAAGAAGTTGCCGAGCTGGAAGGTCAGCGTCGCCGCGAAGACCAGGAAGATCACGAGGAAGACATAGGCGACGGGGGTCGCGAAATAGCCCGCGAACTCGCGCCGGAAGATGGTGAAGGTCATCACGAGGAAGACATAGGCGACGGGGGTCGCGAAATAGCCCGCGAACTCGCGCCGGAAGATGGTGAAGGTCTGGCTCATGCTGCGGCCCTCGGGGCGTTGCTGCGCGCGGTGACGGAACGGAAGATCTCGTCGAGGCGGCCGCGCTCGACGCGGATCTCGGCGACGGCGAAGGCGGGGTCGCGGCCGATCGCGCCGAGCTCGGCGACGAGGCTGGCACCGCCCTGCGGGAAGGCGGTGACGCGGGCGAGGCGCGCGTCGACCGCGTCCTCCTCGATGGCGGCCACGCCGGCGGCGCGGCCGAGCGCCTCGCGCAGCGCCGCCGCGTTGGCGCGGGGCAGGACCATCGACACCGCGTTGTGCCAGCGCGAGCGGGCCTCGAGCTCGCGCGGCGTGCCGTCGGCGACGACCCGGCCCTGCGCGATGATGAGGGCGCGCGAGCAGACCGCGTCGACCTCCTCGAGGATGTGGGTGGAGATGATCGTCGCCTTCTCGCGCGCCAGCTCGGCGATCAGCCCGCGCACCTCGTGCTTCTGGTTCGGGTCGAGGCCGTCGGTCGGCTCGTCGAGGATGAGCACCTCGGGATCGTGAAGGATCGCCTGGGCGAGGCCGACGCGGCGCTTGAAGCCCTTGGAGAGGGTCTCGATCGGCTGGTGCAGGACGCCGCCGAGCTGCGTGCGGCCGACCGCGAAGTCGATCCGCCTGGCGCGGTCGGCGGCCGGGACGCCGCGAATGTCTGCAATGAAGCGCAGGAAGCCCGCTGGCGTCATGTCCGGATAGGCCGGCGCGCCCTCGGGCAGGTAGCCGATCCGCGCCTTGGCCTTGACCGGCTCCGCGGCGACGTCGTGGCCGCAGATGGTCGCGCTGCCGGCGCTCGGCGTGAGGAAGCCGGTGATCATCTTCATCGTCGTCGACTTCCCGGCGCCGTTCGGGCCGAGGAAACCGAGGACCTCGCCGCGCCGCACCTCGAAGGTGATGTCGTCGACCGCGCGGATCGCGCCGAAGGCCTTGCACAGGCCGCGAACGGCCACCATCGGATCCATGCGCCAACTCCCTGATACGCAAATGCTTTCCCGACGCCTCGGGGCGGCGGGGCGCGAAGCATCTATTTAACCGGGGATGTTTTTCAAGGGCGGAATCGCACCCGCCCGCGGGGCCGCCGCGCGCGCCCGGGCCGGAGCCGCGCCGTCCGCTCCTCA
>VGDA01000001.1 GCA_016869915.1 Alphaproteobacteria bacterium | reverse complement strand
CTCGCCGTTGATCGCCTTGCGCAGGCGGCGGATATGCACGTCGACCGTGCGCAGCTCGACATAGATGTCGCGGCCCCACACGCCGTCGAGCAGCTGCTCGCGCGAGAAGACCCGCCCCGGGCGCTCCATGAAGAAGCGCAGCAGGCGGAACTCCGTCGGCCCGAGATGGAGGAACCGGCCGTTGCGCATCACCCGGTGCACCGCGAGGTCCATGGCGATGCCGCCATAGGTCAGCATCTCGTCGGCCGCCCCCGGCCGCGCGCGGCGCAGCACCGCGCGGATCCGCGCGACCAGCTCGGA
Organism: Alphaproteobacteria bacterium; assembly: GCA_016869915.1. Taxonomy (GTDB): domain Bacteria; phylum Pseudomonadota; class Alphaproteobacteria; order CACIAM-22H2; family CACIAM-22H2; genus CAIOSQ01. Next base: position 44,134 of record VGDA01000001.1, on the reverse strand, counting down.
CGGGCTGAACGGCTTGATCACGTAGTCGTCGGCGCCGACCTCGAGGCCGCGCACGCGGTCCGCCTCCTCGCCGCGCGCCGTCAGCATGATGACCGGAAGGTCGCGCAGCTCGGGCCGGCGGCGGATCTGGCGGCAGATCTCGATGCCCGAGACATGCGGCAGCATCCAGTCGAGCACGAGCAGGTCGGGCTTGCCCTCCTTCAGCAGCGCCAGCGCCTCCTCGCCGTCGTTCGCGGCGGTGACGCGGAAGCCCTCCTTCTCGAGGTTGTAGCGCAGCAGCTCGACCAGCGAGGCCTCGTCCTCGACGACGAGGACATGCAGCTTGTGCTGGCTCACTGGCGCGTCCCCGGCTCGACGACGGCGAGGCTCGCGTCGTCGCCCTTGGGCCGCGCCTCGTCGAGGTTCCGACCGGTGACCTGGAAATGCACCATCTCCGCGACGTTGGTGGCGTGGTCGCCGATGCGCTCGATGTTCTTTGCGATGAAGAGCAGGTGCGTCGTCGGCGTGATGTTGCGCGCGTCCTCCATCATGTGGGTGACGAGCTCGCGGAAGAGGGAATCGTGAAGCGCGTCGAGCTCCTCGTCGCGGTTCCACACCGCCACGGCCTTTGGCACGTCGCGCCCGACATGCGCGTCGAGGACGTCCTTCACCATCTCCTGCGCCACCCTGCCCATGCGCGGCAGCGTCGGCGGCACGGGAACGGGCGCGAGCTGCGACAGCGCGACGGAGCGCTTGGCGACGTTCTTCGCGTAGTCCGCCATGCGCTCCAGGTCGGAGGCGATGCGCAGGCTGCCGACGACGAGCCGCAGGTCGGAGGCTACGGGCTGGCGCAGCGCGAGCAGGTTGACGACCTGGGTGTCGACCTCGCGTTCCAGCGCGTCGACCCGGCGGTCGCCCTCGACGGTCTGCATGGCGAGGTCGGGGTCCCGCCGCGCCAGCGCCTGCATGGCGGCGCTGATCTGGGCCTCGACGACGCCGCCCATGCGCGCGAGCGTGTCGTTCAGCTTGCGCAGCTGTTCGTCGTAGGACTTGACGATATGGGTTGGCATCGGATGCGTCTCCTTGCCCGCGGTCGGCGGCGCGTCAGCCGTAGCGGCCGGTGATGTAGCCCTGGGTGCGCTCGTCCCGGGGGTTGGTGAAGATGGCGGAGGTGTCGTCCTCCTCGACGAGTTCGCCGAGGTGGAAGAAGGCGGTGCGCTGCGACACGCGCGCGGCCTGCTGCATGTTGTGCGTGACGATGACGATCGTGTAGCGCTCCCGCAGCCCGTCGATCAGCTCCTCGACATGCGCGGTCGCGATCGGGTCCAGCGCCGAGCAGGGCTCGTCCATCAGGATCACCTCGGGGCTGACCGCGATGGCGCGCGCGATGCACAACCGCTGCTGCTGGCCACCGGAGAGGCCCGTCCCGGGCGAATCCAGCCGGTCGGAGACCTCGTTCCAGAGCGCGGCGCCCTTCAGGGCGCCCTCGACGAGGGCGTCGAGCTCCGCCTTCGATCCCGCGAGGCCGTGGATGCGCGGGCCATAGGCGACGTTGTCGTAGATGGACTTCGGGAAGGGGTTCGGCTTCTGGAAGACCATGCCGACGCGCGCGCGCAGCTGCACGACGTCGACCTCCGGGGCATAGATGTCGCCGCGATCCAGCCGGATGTCCCCCGTCACGCGGCACCCGGCGATGGTGTCGTTCATGCGGTTCAGGCAGCGCAGGAAGGTGGACTTCCCGCAGCCCGACGGGCCGATGAAGGCGACGACCTGGCGCTCGCCTATCTCGACCGAGACCTTCTTGAGTGCATGCTTCGCGCCGTAGAAGACGTCGACCCCGCTCGCCGAGATCTTCGCGCGCCCCGCGTCCGGAGCGGATACCGCCGCCGCTGGATTGGCCATGGTCACCACCGCCTCTCGAATTTCTTGCGCAGCCAGATCGCCAGCGCGTTCATGCCCAGCAGGAAGACCAGAAGCACGAGGATCGCGGCCGACGTCTTCTCGACGAAGCCGCGCTCGGGGCTGTCCGCCCACATGAAGATCTGGACCGGGAGGACCGTCGCGGCGTCCAGCGGCCCGGATGGCACGTCGACGATGAAGGCGACCATCCCGATCATGAGCAGCGGCGCGGTCTCTCCCAGCGCGTGCGCCATGGACAGGATCGTGCCGGTGAGGATGCCTGGCATCGCCAGCGGCAGCACGTGGTGCAACACGACCTGCAGCCTGGAGGCACCGAGCCCGAGCGCCGCCTCGCGGATCGAGGGCGGCACGGCGCGCAGCGCGGCGCGCGCGGCGATGATGATGATCGGCAGGCTCATCAGGGCGAGCACGCAGCCACCGACGAGCGGTGCGGAGCGCGGCATGCCGAAGACGTTCAGGAAGACGGCGAGCCCGAGCAGGCCGAAGACGATCGACGGCACCGCGGCGAGGTTGTTGATGTTCACCTCGATCAGGTCGGTGATCCGGTTCTTGGGCGCGAATTCCTCGAGGTAGATCGCAGCCATGACGCCGAGCGGGAAGGCGAGCGCGAGCGTGATCGCCAGCGTGTACAGGGAGCCGAGGATGCCGCCCAGGATGCCGACCAGCTCGGGGTAGCGGCTGTCGGCTCCGGTGAAGAAGCGGGTGTTGAAGGAGAGCCGCAGCGCGCCGTCCTTCTCGAGCGCACCCATCCATGCGAGCTGCCGGTCGTTGACTCGCCGGCTCTCCTCGGGAACGGCGCGGTCCGCGTGCCCCTTGAGGACCATGTCGATGTCGGAGGCGGCCAGCACCCAGACGGAACGCGTCTGGCCGATCAACCCGGGATCGGCGAGCACCATGTCCATGAGCTGGCCCTGCGCGCCGGGGCTCACCAGCGCCTCGACGAGGCGCGCGCCGCGCCGATCGCGTGCGTCCGGGAAGCGCGCCTGCAGCGATTCGCGAACGACCCGCGCCCAGTCCGCGGCGCGGATCGACTGCGGATCGACCTTGCCGTCGGGCGCGATGATCTCCCGGCTGAAGGCGAAGTCGAGACGCAGCTCGGTCTGGCGGAAGGCGGTCAGCCCGTTCGACAGGATCGTGAACAGCAGGAACCCGAGCGCGACGACGCCGAAGACGACCGCCCCGAGCCCGGCCTGCCGGAAGCGCCGATCCGCGGCGTAACGGCGCCGCAGCCGCGCGCGCGCGGCTTCGGTCATGTGGAGCGAGGGGCCGTCCTGGGGGCGGCCCGCGAGGTCGGACGGCGGCGCCGCCGCCAGCGTGGCGTCAGTCATATTGCTCCCGGTAGGCCTTGACGATCCGCAGGCCGATGATGTTGAGCGCCAGCGTGACGACGAAGAGCACGAGCCCCAGCGCGAAGGCCGAGAGCGTCTTGGGCGAGTCGAATTCCTGGTCGCCGACGAGCAGCGCCGCGATGTGCACCGTCACCGTCGTCACCGCCGAGAGCGGATTGACGGTCAGGTTGGCCGCGAGCCCGGCCGCCATGACCACGATCATCGTCTCGCCGAGCGCGCGGCTGAAGGCGAGGATGACGGAGGCCGCGATCCCCGGGAGCGCCGCGGGCAGCAGCACGAGCCGGGCCGTCTCGGCCCGGGTGGCGCCCAGCGCATACGACCCGTCGCGCATCGCCTGGGGAACGGCGGTGATCACGTCGTCGGAGAGCGAGGACACGAAGGGAATGATCATGACGCCCATGACGACGCCCGCGGCGAGCGCGGATTGCGCGGCGACGTCGATGCCGATCGCCTGGCCCGCGTCCTGCACCAGCGGCGCGACGGTCAGCGCCGCGAAGAAGCCGTAGACCACGGTCGGGATGCCGGCGAGGATCTCGAGCACCGGCTTGGCGATCGAGCGGAAGCGAGGCGTGGCGTATTCCGCCATGTACACGGCGGACATCAGCCCGGTCGGCACGGCTACCAGCATGGCGATGCTGGCGATCACGAGCGTGCCGACGAACAGCGGCACCGCGCCGAACGCGCCGGACGCGCCGACCTGGTCGGCGCGGATCGCGGTCTGCGGGCTCCAGGTCAGGCCGAAGAGGAAATCGCTCGCGGGGATGCGCGCGAAGAACCGCGCCGCCTCGAAGACCAGCGAAACCACGATGCCGATCGTCGTCATGATCGCGAGCGTCGAGGCGGCGATCAGCATGATCGTCAGCGCGCGCTCGACCTTGTTGCGCGCGCGCATGTCCGGCGCCACCTTGCCGCGGGCATAGGCGAGGCCGGCGACGGCGAGCGCCAGCGCGACGGCCGCGATCGCGGCGTCGAAGAGGGAGCGCAGCGACGCGTAGCGCGCCGCGGCGGCGGCGATCTCGGGCCGCGGCGACGACGCCACGGTGCCGGCGGCCAGGTTGCGGATGTCGGAGATCACCAGCCCGAACTGGTCCTGCGGCAGGGACTGCAGCTCGGCGGGAAGTCCCGCGGCGACCATCGACATGGCGATGGTCCCCTTGGCCAGCGTAGCGATCGCGAAGATCGCGAGCGCCGGCGCCGCGCACCAGAGCGCGACGTAGAAGCCATAATAGGTCGGCAGGGAGTGCAGCGCCGCGATCCGCCCGGACGGCCCCACCGCCCTGATCGAGGCGGCCCGGCCCAGCGCATAGCCGCCGAGGGCGAGCACGAGCAGCAGGGCGAAGGTCAGGCTGGGGCTCATCGGTCCGCTCCTTCGCCGGCCCCCCGGCCGCCAACCGGGTGACCGGGGATGCCGACGACGCCCTTCACATCGCCATCGGCGTGAGGTTCGAAGCGCTGCTGCGGACCTTCTCGCGCTCCGCCTTCGGCAGCGGGATCAGGCCCTTCTTCTCGAGATAGCCGTTCTCGCCCATCGAGCGGTCCGAGACGTACTCCGACACGAACTCGCGCAGCCCCGGGATCACGCCGGCATGCGCGTTCTTGACGTACACGAACATCGAGCGGGACACCGGATACTTGCCCGACGAGATGTTCTCGAAGGTCGGCTCGACGCCGTCGACCTGCTTGGCCTGCAGCTTGTCGATGTTCTCCTCGAGGAACGAGTAGCCGAAGATGCCGATCGCGACGCCCTGGCCCGCGACGAGGCGCTGGACGATCAGGTTGTCGTTCTCGCCGGCCTCGATGAACTTGCCGTCCTCGCGGACCGCGGCGCAGGCCTGGGCGCGGGCGCGGGCGTCGGAGATCGCCTTGATCTCGGCGAAATCCCTGCAGCCGAAGTCCATGACCATCTCGACGAAGGCGTCGCGCGTGCCCGAGGTCGGGGGCGGGCCCATGACCTCGATGGCGATGTTGGGCAGCTTGGGGTCGATGTCGCTCCAGCGCTGGTGCGGGTTGGCGACGAGCTGGCCGTTCCTGGGCACCTGGCGCGCGAGGGCCAGCCACATCTGCTGGCGCGTCACGTCGAACTTGGGCGCCCCCTTCTTGACGGCCAGCACGATGCCGTCGAAGCCGATCTTGACCTCGGTGATCGCGGTGACGCCGTTCTTCGCGCAGGTCTCGAGTTCTGACTTCGTGATCGCGCGCGAGGCGTTGGACAGGTCGGGATGCTGGGTGCCGACGCCCGCGCAGAACAGGCGGAAGCCGCCACCGGTGCCGGTCGACTCGACGATCGGCGCCTTCCGGCCCGAGGTGCGCGCGAAGTTCTCGGCGACCGTCGTCGTGAAGGGAAACACGGTCGAGGACCCGACCGCGCGGATCTGGTCGCGCGCCTGCTGGGCGAGCGCGGGCGAAGCGACGAGCGCCGCTATCGCGGCGACGAGGATCGAAGCCTTCATGGGATCTCCTTTTGTGGCGTCTTGCGCACGGACGCTAGGCGCTCCCGGCGACGATACTGCTCCACGCAGGTGACATCTTGATGACAGGGCGCGCCGCCGGCGCCGCGGCCCGTGGGCGCAGGCCGCTCCGGCCCGCGGTCAGCCGACACCGCGCCAGGTCCCGGCCGCGACGATCCGGCGCGCGACGTCGGCGTAGCCGGGCTCGACGAGCTGGCCATCGAGCACCGGCAGGATCCCGGGCGGCGAGGCCTCGAGCGCGGCGAGCACCCGCGCGGCCCAGTCGCGCTCCTCCGCGGTCGGCGAGAAGGCGTCGTCGGCAATCGGCGCCAGCGCGGGGTCGCTCAGCGCCTTCCCGTCATAGCCGAGCTCGCGGCTCTCGAGGCACGCCGCCCGGAAGCCTGCGGGATCGCGCGCGTCGCGGAAGGAGCTGTCGATCGCGGCGAGGCCGTGCGCGCGCGCGGCGAGCAGCACGGTCGACAGCGCCGCGAGCACCGGGAAGCGGAAGGGCGCCGCGCGGCGGAAGCCGCCCATCCCGCGCGACAGGTCGCCCAGCCCGATCGCGAGCCCCGCCATGCGCCGGCACGCGCCGGCGATCGCGTCGGCCGCGAGCACGCCGCGCGGCGTCTCGACCATCGCCCAGAGACCCATCGCCGCCGGGGCGCCGGCGCGGGACAGCGCCTTGTCGAGCGCGCGCATCGACTCGGCGTCCTCGGCCTTTGCCAGCATCACGCCGTCGACGGCGAGCCCGGCGACCGCCTTCGCGTCGTCCTCGCCCCAGGGCGTGTCGAGGCCGTTGATCCGCACCAGGAGCTCCTGGCCGGCGAAGCCGCCCTTGGCGATCGCCGCCGCGAGCCGGGCGCGCGCGTCCGCCTTGTCCGCGGGCGAGACGGAATCCTCGAGGTCGAAGAGCAGGACGTCGACCGCGAGGTAGCGCGCCCCGGCATAGGAGAAGGGATCCGTCCCGAGGCGATAGAGGACGCTGCGCCGCGCCCGCGCCGCGCTCATCGCCTCTTCTCGACGTTCCACAGAACGAGGCGCGGCGCCTCGAGCACGCCCTGCAGCTCGGCGCGATAGGCGACCGGCGCGGTGAACTGGCCAAGGATGACGTAGGGCAGGACGCGGTAGAAATGCGTCTGCACGCGGTCGATCACGTCCTTCTGCTTCTCCGGCGTGTCGGCGGTGATGAACTCGAGCCGCGTCTTCTCCAGCGCCTCGTCGCAGGGCCAGCCCGAGTAGTTCTTTCCGTCGCAGGGAGTCGGCACGACCGAGTTGCCGAGGGGGTTGTTCTGCGCGATGCCCGGGCCCGTGGTGTGGAAGACGTGCCAGCCGCCGCGCTTCTCGTCGGGATGCTCCTTGATGGGGCGGCGCGAGGACAGCGTGCTCCAGTCGACGGCCTGCACCTCGACGTTCATGCCGATCGCGCGGAGGTTCTGCACCGTCATCAGCGTCGCGGCGTGCACGAGCGGCAGGTCGGTCGGGTCCATGACGACCACCCGCTCGCCCTTGTAGCCGGCGGCCGCGAGCAGAGCCTTCGCCTTCGCGATGTCCGGTCCCTTCGTCCAGTCGCCCAGCCCGGCGCTCGACTCGTAGGGCGTGCCGCAGACGAAGATCGCCCAGCACACGCGCTCGACGTCGCGGTCGCCGACCATCGCGGCGAGGTACTCGCGCTGGTCGATCGTCCAGAGCATCGCCTCGCGCACCCGCGGGTCGTTGAAGGGCGGCACGAGGTGGTTGACGCGCGCGATCGCGTGCGCGCCGAGCCTGTCGAGCGTGCGCACGACCACGTTGCGCGACGCCTTCAGCACCCTGACCATGTCCTGCGACGGCACCGCCAGCGCGTCGACCTCGCCGGCGACCAGCGCCTGCGCCGCGGTGGTCGGATCCGGGATCCAGATCCACTCGACGCGGTCGACCTTGGCGATCTTGCCTCCGGCGAGGCCATCGGCGGGCTCCGGCCGCGGCTTGTAGCCGGCGAAGCGGCGATAGACGACCTTGCTGCCCGGCACCCAGTCCGCCTTGTCGAAGGTGAAGGGGCCGGAGCCGACATGCTTCTCGATCTGCTTGAAGGGATCGGTCCGCGCCTCCTCCTCGCGCATCACGAAGAGCGGGACGGCCGGGTTCGAGAGCTGCTCGAGCACCGGCGCGAAGGGCGAATTGAGGCGGATCTCGAAGTCGAGGGCGCCCGTGGCGACAACCTCCTGCACGTGGCGCATCAGCGTCATGCCGCTGACGATGCGAGCCGACCAGCGCTTGAGCGAGGCGACGGCGTCCTTGGCCTCGACCGGCGAGCCGTCGTGGAAGACGAGCCCGGGCCGCAGGCTGAAGCGCCAGGTCATGCCGTCGGCGCTGCGCGACCACCTCTCCACCATCTGCGGCCGCGGCCGCAGCGCGGAGTCGAGCGCGAAGAGCACGTCGTAGATCATGTAGCCGTGGCTCGAGGTCTCGGTCGCTGTCGTCCAGACCGGGTCGAGCACCTTGAGGTCGGCCTGCGGCACGATGCGCAGGACCGTCTGCGCCTGCGCGGCCTGGCCGCCAGCCAGGACCATCGCGAGCGCGAGCAATGCTTGGCGAAGCTTCATGGTGCGTCCCCCCGTGTTCGACCCCTCGGTGCAGGATAGACCGCCGCGCGCGCGACGGACAGGGCCGGGCGCGGCGGCATCGCCGCGGCGCGGACGGGGCGCGCGGCGCCTGCCCGGCCCGGACGTGACACGCAGCCATCACGGGTCCGTCCGCGAACCGACATCGCCAGCCTGTATCGCCAAAGGGACAGGGTCCTGCCATGGAGCGAGGGTGATGGACATCGTCTCGGAGACGCGCGCACGCGAGGCCTCGACGCCCAGCCTCCTGAACGCCGCCGTGCACCGGCACCGCGCGGCCTCGAGCGCAGGGCTCAACGAGCGTCTCTTCACCCTGGCCTTCTCCGGCCTCGTCTATCCGCAGATCTGGGAAGACCCTGAGGTCGACGCCGACGCGATGGAGTTGCAGGAGGGCCACCACGTCGTGGCCATCGCGTCGGGCGGCTGCAACGTCCTGAGCTACCTCGCGGCCGCGCCCGTGCGCGTCACCGCGGTCGACCTCAACATGAACCATGTCGCGCTGCTGCGGCTCAAGCTCGCGGCGCTGCGCGCGCTGCCCGACTGGGAGGGCCTCCACGCGCTGTTCGGCGCCCGGCGCCACCCGGGCCGGCTCGCGCTGGCGCGTGGCCTCCTCGACCATCTCGACGCGACGACGCGCGATTTCTGGCTCGCGCGCGGCGCGGGCGGGCGCAGGCGCATCTCGCTCTTCGCGGGCGACATCTACCGGCACGGCCTGCTCGGCAGGTCCATCGGCCTCGGCCATCTCCTCGCCCGGCTGCATGGGGTGGACATGGCCGGCCTCATGCGCGCGCGCGACCTGGCCGAGCAGCGCGCGTGGTTCGACGCGCATGTCGCCCCCCTCTTCGACCGGCCGATCGTGCGCTGGCTGACGCAGCGGCGCTTTGCGCTCTTCGGGCTCGGGATCCCGCCCGAGCAGTACCGGGCGCTCTGCGGGGGCGACGACGGCGCGATGGCCACGGTCCTGCGCCAGCGACTCCGGCGCCTTGCCTGCGACTTCCCGCTGTCGCGCAACTACTTCGCGTGGCAGGCCTTCGCGAGGCGCTACGGCGAGCCCGGCCGCGAGGCCCTGCCCCCCTATCTCGAGCCGGCGAACCATGCGCGGGTCCGGGCGGGGGCGGACCGCGTGGACGTGCGCCACGCGTCGATGACGGACGTGCTCGCGGCCATGCCGGCGGGCAGCGTGGACCGGTTCGTCTTCCTCGACGCGCAGGACTGGATGTCGGACGCGCAGCTTGCCGCCTTGTGGCAGCAGGTCGGGCGTGCCGCCGCGCCGGGGGCGCGCGTGATCTACAGGACCGCCGGCACCACGTGCATCCTGCCCGGCCGGGTCCCGGCCACCCTCCTCGGCGCATGGAGATACGAGGAGGAACGTTCGCGCGAGCTTGGCGCGCGCGACCGCTCGGCCGTCTATGGCGGCTTCCACCTCCATGTCCTCCGCTGACCCGGAAGGCGGCGCGGGGCAGCGCATGGACCGGATCTACCGGTTCCAGCGGCATGTCTACGATCCGACGCGCCGCTTCTTCCTGCTTGGCCGGGACCAGCTCGTCGAGCGCCTCGCGATCCCCGAGCGCGGCTCGGTCCTGGAGATCGGCTGCGGCACCGCGCGGAATCTGGCGCGGATCGCGCTCATGGCGCCCGATGCCCGCCTCCACGGCATCGATGTCTCGCGCGAGATGCTCGCGACGGCGCGGGAGCGAGTGGCCAGGTCGGGCCTGCGCCACAGGATCCACCTCGCCAACGCCGACGCGACGACGTTCATGCCCGGAACGCTGTTCGGCATCGAGCGCTTCGACAGGATCTTCTTCTCCTACACGCTTTCGATGATCCCGCCATGGCGCGAGGCGATCGCGCGGGCGGCCGGCGCGCTGGCCGAGGGCGGCGAGTTGCACGTGGTCGACTTCGGCGATCGCGCCTGCATGCCGGCCCTCGTCCGGCAGGGCTTCGACTCCTGGCTGGGGCTGTTCGACGTGCATCCGCGCGCGGAGCTTCCCGATGCGCTGCGATACATCGCGGCGCGGATCGGCGGCGAGGCCACGATCGAGCCGCTGTTCCGCGGCTACGCCCTCTACGCGCGCATCGCCCTGCCGGCCACGCCGCGCGCGCGCGCGGCGGCCGCGCGATGAAGCCTCGCCCGCCCGCCGATGGGTTCGCCGCGGCATGCCTGGCCGTCTCGATCGCGGCCGCCTGCGGCGCGGCCCTGGACGGGCACCTCGGGGTAGCGGCCTGGTTCGCCGGCTTCCTGCACTACGCGCTCTACCTGCGCGCCTTCGCCTGGGGCGTCCCGGACTTCGATGGATTCAAGCGCGCGGCCGTGGCGCTGAAGATCGTCGGCATCGGGATGCTCGTACTGCCCTACGCCAGCGCCTCACCCGGCGTGCCATCGGTCGTGGCGGTCCTCGCGGGAATCACGCTCGTCACCGCCGCGGCCTCGCGGCTCGGGGTCGACAGGACCTATTACGGCCACGAGGTCGCCGGGCTGCCGGCGCTGCGCGCGACCGGCTTCCCCTATTCTCTGACTGCGCATCCGATGATCGTCGGCAACCTGGTCGCGATCGGCGGCACGCTCCTCGCGCCGTCCTTCGCGGCGGAATGGGGATACCTCGCCGTGGCGCACCTGGCGGCCAATCTCGGGCTGCTCGCGATGGAGGTCGCGGGGCCCGCGCGCCGCGCCGCGATCCGCCTCTGGGGACCGCCAGCGATCGGCGTGATCGTGGGGGGCGGGCTCCTGCTGTCCTGGCCGGGACCGGACGGCGCGATGGTGCAGGCGCACTGGACCTTCGCGGCCACCGCGCTCGCGGCGGCCGTGGCGGCCGCCTTCGTCCTGCATGCGCGACGGGCGGCGGGCGGCGGCGGCACCCCGCCAGGGGCGGCTTGAGGAAAGGGAGGCGACGCATGGATGGAGCAGGGACGAACGCGACCGGCACGGCGACCGGGGCGATGGCCGGGCGCCACTTCCCCGCGACGATCGGCAGCTTCGACGCCCCGGGCGAGCGGGCGCGGATCGACGGGCTCGTCCGCTGGGTCGAGGAGCGCTACGCCGACGACCTGCGCCAGCGCCCATCGAAGCATGTCTACGTGAGCGCGCTGCCCGAGGAGGTGCGCGCGCGCATCGACGCGTTGCGCGACAGCCGGGCCATCCTGGACGCGATGGCCGCGCGCGTGCCCGCGGGGGCGCGCATCGTCGCGATGAAGCACACGGACGAACTCTACATCTCGCACTACAACAAGGACCGCGGCGGCGACCAGGGGCTGTTCGACAGGCACTACGACGGCAACCTGCGCTTCCTCGACTCGAGCCTCGTCGTCCGCGCGCTGATCTACCTGCAGTCCGACGCCAGCTACAAGGTCGTGTTCGGCGATTCCCACGTCGAGCGCGCCTTCGCCAGCTACGAGTTCGGCCTGCTCGACTTCCATCGCGAGCTCCACTGGGTGGAAGGCGAGTACAGGCCCGGCGATCGCCAGCGGATCCTGCTCAAGTGCAACTACCTGGTCGCGCTGCCCGGCGCGCCCGTCGCGGCGCACGCGGCGATGGCCGCGAACACCGCCGTCTTCTACGTCGTGAAGGCGGCGATGGAGTACTCGAAGAGCCCGCGCACGCCCGCGCAGAAGGCGGTCGGCCACGTCTGCAACCTGTTCAGGCGCCTCAACATCGTCCATCCCGCCCTGCCGCTCGCGCTGGTCGCCATCGCGACCGCCGGCGTCGCCGCGGCGGCGTGGTGGGCGATCGCGACGCTGGCGCGCTGAACCCGCATCGCCCCTCGCCCGCGCGCGCAGGACGACCGGCCGCCCCGGGATCAGGCCGGATCGCCGCTCGCGAGGTACCAGCGCGCGATCTCGTCGCCCTGCATGAAGGCGATGCGGGGGTCGGCGGCAAGCTCCGCGAACAGGGCCTCGAGCGCGGCGATGCGGTGCGGCACGCCCGACAGGTAGGGATGGATCGCGATGCCCGTCGCCTTGACGCTGCCGGAGGCGTCCGCCTCGGCGACGAGCCGGGCGACCTGCAGCCGCGCGCGGCGCGGCAGCGCGTCCTCGTCGCCGTGCTGGATCGCGACGACCGGCACGTCGTTGAGCTCCACGCTGTAGGGCAGCGCGAGAAGCGGCCCATGCGCGGTCTCGACGCGCGCCGGCAGGTCGTCGACGACGAAGTCGCCGGTCCACTCGATGCCGGCCGCCGCGAGGAGGTCCGGGGTCTCCGGCGTCTGCGTGAGGCCCGGCCCGAGCCATCCGGTGCAGCGCCGCCCCGTGAAGCCCTCGATCTCCGCCACGACGCGCGCGATCATGCCCGCCTGGTCCGCGACGCGGTGCGTCGGCACCTGCAGCCAGCCATGGCCCATGAACTCCCAGCCGGCGTCGCGCGCGGCGCGCGCGACCTCCGGGTAGGCGCCGACGACGCTCGCATTCACCGAGAGGGTCGGGCGCAGCCGCAGCCGGTCGAACATGTCGAGGAAGCGCCAGAAGCCGACGCGCATCCCGTATTCGTGCCAAGCCCAGTTCGGCAGGTCCGGCTGCAGCGCGGCGCCGGTCGGGGCCACCAGCGCCTGGCGCGGCATGGGGTTGGCGATCGACCAGTGCTCGACGTTGACGACGGGCCAGACGACCAGCCGCCGCCCGCCGGGCAGGGCATGGCGCGGCCGCTGCCATGGGGCGACGTAGCGCAGGCGCGCGGCGGGATCGCTCACGAGGCCTTGCGGGCGTGATGGCTGTGGAGGAGCGCGCCGAGCTCGCGGCGCACGGCATTGAATTCCGGGGACGCGACGTCGCGCGGCCGCGGCAGGGCGATCGCGTGCTCGCTCGCGATCCGGCCCGGGCCGGGTTCCATCACCACGACGCGGTCGGCGAGCAGGATCGCCTCCTCGATCGAGTGCGTGACGAAGATCACGGTGAGGCCCGTGCTGCGCCAGATCGCGAGCAGGTCGTCCTGCAGGCGCTCGCGCGTCATGGCGTCGAGCGCGCCGAAGGGCTCGTCCATCAGCACGACATCGGCGTCGTTGGCGAGAACGCGGGCGATCGCCACGCGCTGCTTCATGCCGCCGGAAAGCTGGTGCGGGTGCGCGTCGGCGAAGCGGGCCAGGCCGACCATCTCGACGAAGCGGTCGACCGTCGCCGCGATGCGGTCCCGCTGCACGCCGCGCGACGAGGGGCCGAAGGCGATGTTCTGGCGCACCGTCAGCCACGGGAAGAGGCCATAGTCCTGGAAGACCATCCCGCGATCGGGCGCCGGCCCGGAAATCGGCTTCGACCACATCAGCGCCTCGCCCGCGCTGGGCTGCTCGAAGCCGGCGACGATGCGCAGGAGCGTGGACTTGCCGCAGCCGGACGCGCCGATCAGGCACACGAACTCGCCCTTGCGCACCGCCAGCGTCGCGCCGCGCAGCGCGTCGATGCGCGCGCCGTTCAGCGCGAAGGTCTTGTCGACGCCGCGCAGCTCGAGGATCGGGATCTCGTCCATGCCGTGGCTCACGCGATGTGGGAGGGGCTCCAGCGCAGGAGCCGGTTCATCGCCGCGACGACGCAGCGGTCCGAGAGGTAGCCCGCGATCCCGATCACGATCATCCCGCAGATCACCAGTTCGGTGCGCGAGAGGGTGCGGCCATCCATGATCACCGCGCCGAGGCCCTGCGGCACGCCGGTCATCTCTCCGACCACGATGACGAACCAGGCGAGCCCGAGGCCGAGGCGCAGCCCCGTGAAGATCGAGGGCAGCGCTGCCGGCAGCACGACGCGGAAGAACTGCGCCGAGCCGGTGCAGCCGAGCATCGACGCGGCCTCGAAGAGCCGGCGATCGACGCTGCGCACGCCGAAGACGGTGTTGAGCAGGATCGGGTAGAAGGCGCCCAGGAACACGAGGAAGAAGGCCGAGCGCGGCCCGAGCCCGAACAGGATCATCGACAGCGGCAGCCAGGCCGTGACGGGGATCGGGCGCATCATCTGGAGGAACGGGTCGAGCAGCGCGCGCACCGCGTCGTTGCGGCCGATCAGCAGGCCCAGCGGCACGGCGGCAAGCGCCGCGAGCGCGAAGCCGCCATAGACGCGCCCCATCGACGCCAGCAGGTGGACATGCAGCGTGGCCGAGAAGGCATCGTCCCAGATCCCGCCGACCGCGAAGTCGACCATGTAGCGCGCGACCTCGGCGGGGGACGGGATCAGCCTGCTCATCCCCGCCGAGATCGCCGCGTGCCAGGCAAGCACCAGGAGCGCTGGCACGACGAGCGCGCGCCAGCCCGACAGGACGCCGCGCAGCCGCGCGGCGGCCGGCCCCGTCGTCGACTCCCTCGCCATCGCCGCGACCCGGCGCGTCCGCCGCCCGCTCAGCTCGTCGCCAGCTCGCGCGAGAAGCGCGGGTTGAGGAACGTGTCGAAGTTCGGAAGCGCGCGGATCTGCTTGAGCTCGAGCATCTGCGCGGCGTAGGCCCGCGCCTGCGTCAGGACGGTGTCGTCGAGGCGCCACGTGTACTCGACATTGTCCGCGGCGAGCGCCTGGTCGACAGCCGCGCGCGGCGCGCCGAGGATCCGCACGGTGGCCTCCGCGACTTCGCCGCGGTTCGCCATCATGTGCTCGCTCGCCCGGCGGTGGATGCCGAGCATCGTGCGCACCAGCGCGGGATCCTGCGCCACCATCGCCTCGGAGGTCGCGAAGATCATGTTGAGCCCGCCCATGGCCGTCGCGTAGGGGTACTCGACGAGCTCGCCGACGCCCGACGAGATCGACAGGCCCGGCCCCGGCTCGGCGCCGACATAGGCGTCGATGTCGCCGCGCGCGAGCATCGCGTTCATCTCGCCGAAGGGCACGCGCACGCTCGTGATGTCGCGCATCGTCATGCCGGTCTGGCGGATGCGCTCCATGATGAAGACCTCCTGCGTCGAGCCGGGCCAGATGCCGACGCGCTTGCCGCGCAGCCCGGCGATGTCCCTGATCCCCGAGCCCTTCTTGGCGACGACGCCCATGCCGCGGTTGCAGAAGGCGCCGACGACCACGACGGGTTCGCCCGCCGCGGCGCCCAGCGTGGCGGCGGCGATGCCGAAGCCGCCGAAGTCGACGCTGCGCGTCACGACGGCGTTCTTGCCGTCGGTCGGGCTGTCGAAGGTGATGACCTCGATGTTCAGCCCCGGCGGCGCGAAGCGCTGGTAGAAATGCGGCGTCATCGAATGGATGAGGCGCAGCGAGCCCATCTTCACGGTGCGCGCCGCCTGGGCGCGCGCGACATGCGGTGCTGCGAGGACCGCGGCGGTGCCCGCGGCGAGGACGCGACGACGATCGATCATCTTGGGTTCTCCTCTATGGCGCTCTGGTTGACGGGTGGGGGGCTGGCGAGCGAGGCGAGGTAGGCGCGCCACCCGCCGAAGCGCGTGACGTCCTCGGCTCCCGCGAGGCCTTCCGGCTCGACGAGGAAGCCCTTGGGCGATGTGCCGTCGGCGAGCAGGACGGTGCCGATGCACAGCGGCGCGGGCACGGCGGCGACGAAGCGCGCGAAGCCCTCGGCGGGAAGCAACCAGACCTCGGCGTCGATCGCGGCGCCGCCGGAGTCGACGCGCAGCATGCCCGGCCTGCGCGGCGGGCCGCCGGCGAGCGCATGGAGCCGGTAGCAGGGCAGCGAGCGCGCCGCCGCGCGCGACGAGCTCGTGGTTGAGCGCGAGGCCGGTGAGATGGGCGCCGACGACGGCGATCTCGATCGTCATGCGGCCATGCCCTGCACGCGCGTGGTGGCGCCCGCGAATTCCGCGGCGAGCGCCGCCAGCGCGGGATCCGACCCCCGCGGCCCGATGAAGGTGACGCCGGCCGGAAGGCCGTCGGGACGCCGGGGGCCCGGCACGGCGATGGCTGCGAGGTCGAGCAGGTTGACGAAGTTCGTGTAGGTGCCGAGGCGCGCGTTCGGGCCGAACGGATCGGCCTCCAGCTCCGCGCGCATCGGGAAGCAGGGGACCGACGGCACGGCGAGCGCGTCGTGGCGCGCGAAGAAGCGCTCCGCGGCCCGGCGCTGCGCGGCCAACTCGTGCATCGCGGCGAAGGCATCGGCGGCGGAGAAGCGCGCGGCGCCGTCCAGGATCCGCAGCGTGACGGGGTGGAGCGCGCCGGGGTTGGCCGCCGCGAAGCCGCCGAAGGCCACTGCCCTCTCCGCTACCCATGGCCCGTCGTAGAGCATCCGCGCGACGCCGAGCATCGCGGAGATGTCGGCTTCCGCGACGCCGTGCAGCAGCGAGCGCGCGGCGGACCAGGCGACGCGGGCGGGATCGTCGTCGAGATGGAGGTCGGCGGCGCGGGGGATCGCGATCCGCCGCGGCGGCAGGCCGGGCTCGATCCACGGCAGCGGCCGGCTGAACGGATCCTGCGCGTCGTCGCCGGCGATCGCGTGGAAGCCGGCCCAGGCGTCGTCGACGCAGGCCGCGAAGACCGACACGCAATCGATGCTGCGGCATGCGGGCACGACGCCGGTGGTCGGGACGGTGCCGACCGAGGGCTTCAGCCCGACCACGCCGTTGAGCGCGGCGGGCACGCGGCCGGAGCCTGCGGTGTCGGTCCCGAGCGCGATGCAGGCGATGCCGCGCGCGACGGCGACCGCCGATCCCGACGACGATCCGCCGGGCACGCGCGCGGGATCGCACGCGTTGCGCGGGACAGGATAGGGCGTGCGCACGCCGACGAGCCCGGTCGCGAACTGGTCGAGGTTGGTCTTGCCGAGGACGAGCGCCCCCGCCGCGCGCAGGCGCGCGACGACCGTCGCGTCGCGCGCGGGAACATGGGCGAAGGCGGGGCAGGCCGCCGTCATCGGCCGGCCCGCGACGGCGATGTTGTCCTTGATCGCCACCGGCAGGCCCCAGAGCGGAAGGCGGGCGGGATCGAAGGGCGGCAGCGCGTCCGCGGCGGCGACGAGATCCGGCAGCGGCACCAGGTCGAGGAAGATGCCGGGATCGCCCGCCGCCTCGAGGCGGCGATGCGCCTCGGCGACGACATCGCGCGGCGACGCGCCGGCGGCGTAGGCGCCATGCAGGGCGGCGCGCCGGAAGGGAAGGGTCGGAAGGTCGATGGCCGCCGATGGCATGCGGCGGATCCAGCAAGAGCCATGCCGCCGCGGCGGCGACGGCCGATCCGTTCTTGCATGCAAAAATGCATACAAAATAGGCGCCGCCCGTGGGCAGCTGCCTTGCCCGCAGGCTGGCTTCAGCGCCGCCGGGCTGGGCCCGGCCGGCCGGCCATCACGCCCCAGGCGCCTTCGGTCGCCGCGAGATGCGCGCGCGTCGCGGCGGCGGCGGCGGCCTCGTCGGCGGCGAGGATGGCCTCGACGATCGCGCCATGCTCGGCATGCGAGGCGAGGAGGCGCGCGGCGCCGCCGAGCTGCGCCGCGCGGAACGGCGCGAGGCGGCGGCGCGTCGCGCCGGCGAGCTCCGCGAGATAGGCGTTGCCGCCGCCCGAATAGAGCGCCTCGTGGAAGGCGACATTGGCCGCGCGATAGGCCTCGACCCGGCCTTCGCCGGCCAGCCGTCCCATCGCCGCGTGGCGCGCCGCGAGCGACCTGCGCGCCTTCGCCGCCATGCCGCGCGCGCAGAGCCCGGCGCAGACCGCCTCGAGCTCCGCCATCGCCTCGAACATCTCCGACAGCCGCTGCGGCTCGGGCCGCGCCACGACCGAGCCGCGGCGCGACCTCTGCTCGACGAGCCCGGTGGCGGCAAGCAGCCGCAGCGCCTCGCGCACCGGCGTCCGCGAGACGTCGTTCTCCGCGGCGAGCCGCTCCTCCTCGAGCGCGGTGCCCGGCGGCATGCGACCCGACGTGATCGCCTCCGCCAGGGCCGAAGCCAGCGCCTCGGCGCGCGTGGGCGGGCGGGCCGGGGTCTTCCCTTGGCGCGACATGCGTCCGTTTCGTCCCGTTGGTCGAGATGTCCCGAGCTAGCCCCTCGCCCGCGACGCCCGTCAAGGCGGCCGCGAGGTCGAGGGGCCTCGGGCCTATCCCTCGCCCGGCTTGCGCGGTGGCGGGCCGGTGTAGCGCCAGGTGTGGTGGCGCGGGATCGGGCCCTTGTTGCGGGCGCCGGAGCCGGCCTCCTCCCAGGCGTGGGCGAGGATGCCGACGGAGCGCGAAATCACGAAGAGGCCGCGGCAGAGCTGCGGCGCGAAGCCGAGCTCGGCGAAGATCACCGCCGTCGCGCCGTCGATGTTCATCGGCACGAGGCGGCCGCCGCGGCGGCGCGCGATCCCGGCCTCGACCGCGCGGCCGATCGCGGCGAAGCGCCCCTCCACCACGCCGGCGGCAACGGCCTCGTCGACGAGGGCGAGCAGCCGCGGCGCGCGCGGGTCGACGGGATGGAAGCGGTGGCCGAAGCCTGGCACGTGGCTGGTGCCAGCGGCCTTCGCCTCGTCGAGCGCGCCGTCGACAGCCGCGGCCAGCGCCGCCGCGTCGCGCGCGGGCCTGCCCTCGAGCGCGCGGTCGATCGCGGCGTAGAACTCGACGCATTGCTCGCCCGCGCCGCCATGCACGTCGCCCAGGACGTTCGCGGCCGAGGCCATCGCGTTGTTGATGCCGACGCCGCAGCTCATCGCCATGCGCGCGATCGCGACCGAGGGCGCCTGCGGTCCGTGGTCGACGGCGGCGACGAGCGCGTGCTCGAGCAGCCGCGCGGCGCGCGGGTCGGGCAGCTCGCCGCGGGTCATCAGCCAGGCCATCTCGGCGAAGCCGATGCGCCCGACCAGGTCCTCGATCGCGTAGCCGCGCAGGCGGATCGACCCGGGCTTCATGTCGATGATCGACGTCGACCACCATTCCTCGGGCGAGAGTGCCTCGCGCTTCGTCATCCCACGGGTCCCTTCGCGACGTCGTTCAGTAGTCGAGCCACTCGAGCGGCGCGACCAGGCTCCGCCCCGCGATCGCCTCGATCGCGCGGGTCATGGTTGCGATGTCGTTGTCGAAGCAGCCATGCACGGCCTGGCGGCGCGTGCCGGCGGCGTCGACCACGACCTGCGGCTCGGCGATGCAGGATTCGGTCGAGGGCCGCCAGAGGCGCTGCCAGCGCGCGACATGCGCGAGATGCTCGCGCGCCCACTGGCCCTCGTCGGCCGCGTGGGCGGCGAGGTTCGCGCGCTCCATGCCGAGCAACGGGATCTTGCGCGCGTCGTCGAGCGCGCGCGAGACGAGGTAGAGCAGCGACTTGCCGTAGAGCGCGAGGCCCGGCGCCGGCAGGCCGTCGCGGCGCTCGTTCTCGTCGGAGAGATAGGACATCGACAGCCGCGAGAGGTCGAGGATCCCGTCCTGCGCCGCGGCGCCGTAGGTGCGCAGCGCGAACTCCACCGAGCAGGCCGCCGCGAGCAGCGACACGGAGGCCACGCGCGGCGCGCGCGCGCGCAGGTCGCCGACGCGCCAGCGATCGAGGAGATGGCCGAGCAGGATGCTGCCCGCGGAGTGGCCGAGGAGATGGACCTCCAGCGCCTTGCCCCGCGCGGCCAGCGCGTCGCGCAGGTCCAGCAGGAGCCCGGCGAGCAGGTCGATCGCGTGGCCCGGCCGCGCCGCGCGCTCCGCGTTCTCCCGCATCTCGCTCCAGACGCCGCGCAGCATGAGCCGCGCCTTGGCCTCGAGCATGCGGTCCGCGGCCTCGCGAATGCCGTCGAGGAAGCCGCCCGCGCGCGCCGCCTCGACGTCGCGGTCGAGGCCGAGCGCGTCGCGCAGCATAGCGGAGAGCGTCTCGAGCGGGCCGGTCCTCCAGACGAGGAAGAGCGGGTGGATCGCGTTGGCGGCGAAGCACGGCCCGAGGACGCGCACGCGCTCGATCGAGCCGGCCTCGCCGTTGAGCCCGCCATGGGCGTAGAGCGCGAGCCGCGCCGTGTCTCCCGGCTGCGCGGAAAGGAAGGCGAGCGCGTTGTCGAGCACGACGCGCCGCGCATGGGCGGCGCTCGCCGCCGCGCCGGTGCCGAGGGCGACGTCGCTCGCCGCGAGCCGGCCGTCATTGCCGCTGACCAGCGCATGCGCGTAGGCGCGGGCCGTGCTCCAGGGCTCGTAGCCCGCATGCGCGAAGACGCGGTCGACCGGCCAGGGATCGTCCTGCGGGTTGCCGGGCGCGCGCGCGGCGCGCGACAGCGTCGCGAGCGACCTGCCGCTCGCCACGGGAAAGGACGACGCGGCGAGGCGCGCGGGCGATGGAGCGACCGGCACGCCCAGCGCGCAGGCCCAGGCGTCGGTCGCGTGGCGCACCCAGTCCTCGTAAGGCAGCACCGCGAAGCCGCCGCGGCCCCAGGCCGGGCCCCAGGAGTTCTGGACGATGAAGCCGCGCGCGTCGTAGCCGACCAGCGCGAAGGCGTGGCCGCCCGCCTCGCCCTGCGCCGGGCGCGGCGGGACGACGGGAAGGTCGGCGGCGCGCCGCGGCGGGGACGAGGGCCGCTTGCCGAGCAGCCTGTCCCAGCCTCCGTGGACCTCGGCCGAGACATAGACCGCGCCGATCTCGCGGATCGCCGCCTGCAGGTCGACCACCGAGTCGCGATCGACGCGGTAGTAGACGCCGAGCGGCCGCGTCGCCGCGTCGCGCGCCCAGTCGGCGGCGGGCGGGACGAGGCCCTTCGCGCGGCGGCCCGCCATGCGATGCGGCCAGAGCCGCTCGGCGCAGGCGCCGTGCTTGTGCCAGCCCTTGAGGGCGCCGCGGCAGCTCGAGCCCTCGTAGTCGTCGCCAGGCCATTCGTCGTAGCGCCGGGCGAGCTCGTAGAACATGCGCGGGCTGACCGGCGCGAAGCCGGTCGCGCGACCCGCCTCGACGGCGCAGCGCCAGAGCAGGAAGTTCGCGACGCAGGCGAGGCCGAAGCCCGTGCACGCGCCCTCAGTCCCCTGGTCGAGGACGAGGCCGGCGCGCGCATAGGCGCCAACCAAGCGCGCGATGTCCGCGTCGACGGGCCATTGCGGCGGCAGCGAGCGCAGCGGCGGGCGGTAGGGCCGGTCGCGCAGGTCCAGCCGGTCGGGACGCGCGTCGAGGAGGCGCCGCGCCATGGGAGGGCCGGCGCCTAGCGGCGCACTTCCGCCGCCGCCAGCGCCGCCATGTTGACGACCTCCGCGACGGTGGCGCCGGTGGGCACGATCTGCGCCGGCTTCGACATGCCGATCAGCAGCGGCCCGATCACCGTGCCGCCGCCGAGCTTCTGCAGGAGCTGGCTCGAGATGTTGGCCGAATGCAGGCCCGGCATCACCAGCACGTTGGCGGCGCCGGAGAGGCGGCAGAACGGGTAGAGGCTGCGGATCAGGCGCGCGTCCAGCGCAACCTCGGCCGAGATGTCGCCGTCGTACTCGAAGTCGACCTCGCGCGCGTCGAGGGCCATCACGGCCTGTCGCACCGACAGCATCTTCTCGCGCATCGGCTTGCCGAAGTTCGAGTAGGAGAGCAGCGCGACGCGCGGCACGTGGCCCATCGCGCGGGCCTTGGCGGCGGCCTGGATCGCGATGTCCGCCATCTCCTCCGCGTTGGGCAGCTCGTTGACCGTCGTGTCGGCCATGAAGACGGTGTGGCTGCTGGTCACGACGATGGTGAGCCCCATCACCGGGCGCCCCGGCTCGCCGGGCAGCGCCATGCGGATGTCGGCGAGCGCCTGGTGGTAGGCGCGCGTCGTGCCGGTGACGATCGCGTCGGCGTCGCCCGCGGCGACCATCAGCGCGCCGAAGACGTTGCGGTCCTGGTTCACGAGGCGCTGGCAGTCGCGCAGCAGGTAGCCCTGGCGCTGCAGGCGCGCATAGAGGAGGTCCGTGTACTCCCGGTTCTTGCCGCTGACGCGGGCGTTCTGGATCTCGAGCTTCTCGGCGCCGTGGATGCCGACCGACCTGATCGTCGCCGCGATGCGATCCTCGCGCCCGACCAGCACCGGCGTGCCGTAGCCCGCGGACTGGAACTGCGCGGCGGCGCGGATCACGCGCTCCTCCTCGCCCTCGGCGAAGACGACGCGGCGCGGCGGCGAGGACCGCAGCTGCTCGAAGGTGAGGTCGAGCATCGCGGCGGTCGGGTCGCGGCGCGAGGAAAGGGCGCGGCGATAGCCCTTCATGTCGGCGATCGGCCTGCGCGCGACGCCGCTCTTCATCGCCGCCTCGGCGACCGCGGCGGGCACGACCGAGATCAGGCGGGGGTCGAAGGGCACGGGGATGATGTAGTCGGGGCCGTAGCGCAGGCGGCGGCCCGAATAGGCGGCATCGAGCTCGTCGGGCACGTCCTCGCGCGCGAGCTTCGCCAGCGCCTCGACCGCGGCGATCTTCATCGCCTCGTTGATGGTCGAGGCGCGCACGTCGAGCGCGCCGCGGAAGATGTAGGGGAAGCCGAGGACGTTGTTGACCTGGTTCGGGTAGTCCGAGCGGCCGGTGGCGACGATCACGTCGCTGCGCGCGGCGCGCGCGGCCTCCGGCGTGATCTCCGGATCGGGGTTGGCCATCGCGAAGATGATCGGCCTGGCGGCCATCGCGCGGACCATCTCCTGGTCGACGGCGTCCTTGGCGGACAGGCCGAAGAACACGTCGGCGCCCTCCATCGCGTCGCGCAGCGAGCGTGCCTTGGTCGGCACGGCATGCGCCGACTTCCACTGGTTCATGCCGTCGCCGCGGCCCTGCCAGATCACGCCCTTGGTGTCGCAGAGCACGACGTTGGCGTGCGGGACGCCCATCGCCTTGATCAGCTCGGCGCAGGCGATCGACGCCGCGCCGGCGCCGTTGATGACCATGCGCACGTTGCGGATGTCGCGCCCGGTCAGGTCGAGGGCGTTGAGCAGGCCGGCGGCGGCGACGATCGCCGTGCCGTGCTGGTCGTCGTGGAAGACGGGAATGTCGAGCAGCTCGCGCAGGCGCTGCTCGATGATGAAGCACTCCGGCGCCTTGATGTCCTCGAGGTTGATGCCGCCGAAGCTGGGCCCGAGGAAGCGCACGCAATTGACGAACTCGTCGACGTTCCTCGTGTCGACCTCGAGGTCGATCGAGTCGACGTCGGCGAAGCGCTTGAAGAGGACGGACTTGCCCTCCATCACCGGCTTCGAGGCCAGCGCGCCGAGGTCGCCGAGGCCGAGCACCGCCGTGCCGTTGGAGATCACCGCCACGAGGTTGCCCTTCGCCGTATAGTCGTAGGCGGTCGCGGGGTTCTTCGCGATGTGCAGGCAGGGCCAGGCCACGCCCGGCGAATAGGCGAGGCTGAGGTCGCGCTGCGTCGTCAGCGGCTTGGTGGGCGTGATCTCGATCTTCCCCGCCTTGCCATTGGAATGGAACTGGAGGGCTTCCTCCTCGGTGACCGGGGTCGCTTCGTTCGCCATTCTCGTCCTCGCCCTTGGTGGCGGCGCGCTCCCGGTCCAGCGGGCAACCGCCCGGATCGTGCCGTCAAGCGAAACTAGGGGCTCGGCCACGGGCCCGTCAAAGCACGCGCACGCTGCACTGCACACCGGGAATGGCACGCGGCTTGAAGCGGGGCCTGCGCTGGTTTACCCCGGGCACGCAAATGGACCCGAATCCCGCCCCGACGACGGAGGCCGCCGCCGACGGCGCCATCACGCCCATGATGGCGCAGTATCTCGACGTGAAGGCGAGGCACCCGGGCGCGCTGCTCTTCTACCGGATGGGCGATTTCTACGAGCTCTTCTTCGAGGACGCGGAGGTCGCGGCGCGGGCGCTCGACCTCACGCTGACGAAGCGCGGCAAGCATCTCGGCGCCGACATCCCGATGTGCGGCGTGCCGGTGCACAGCCACGAGGCCTACCTGCTGCGCCTGATCCGCGGCGGCCACCGCGTCGCGATCTGCGACCAGCTCGAGGACCCCGCGGAGGCGCGCCGGCGCGGCGCAAAGTCCGTGGTGCGGCGCGACGTCACGCGCGTGATCACGCCCGGCACGCTCACCGAGGATTCGCTGCTCGACGCGCGGCGGCACAACCACCTCGCCGCGCTCGGCCTCGCGCAGGGCGAGGTCGCGCTGGCCTGGATAGACATGTCGGTCGGCACCTTCCTCGTCCAGGACGTGTCCGGCATGGCGGACCTGCCGGCCGCGCTGGCGCGCGTCGCGCCGGGCGAGCTGCTCGTCTCCGACCGCGCGATCGGGCGCGAGGACGTCGCGGCCGCGCTCGGCGAGTGGAAGGCCGCGCTGACGCCGCTGCCCTCGCCGCGCTTCGACAGCGAGAACGGGCGGCGACGCCTCGAGGCGCTCTACCGCGTGGGCACGCTCGACGCCTTCGGCCAGTTCGGCCGCGCCGCGCTCGCCGCCGCCGGCGCGCTCGTCGACTACGTTGAGCTCACGCAGAAGGGGCGCCTGCCGCGGCTGTCGCCGCCCTCGCCCTGCGCCAGCGACGGGTTCATGGAGATCGACCCCGCGACGCGGCGCAACCTCGAGGTCGAGGCGACGCTCGACGGCGCGCGCAAGGGCTCCCTGCTCGACGCGGTGGACTGGACGCTGACCGGCGCTGGCGCGCGGCTGCTCGGCGCCGACGTCGCGGGGCCGCTGCGCGCGCGCGGGCCGATCGACGCGCGGCTCGACATGGTCGCCTTCCTCGTCGACGCCGCGCAGGCGCGCGGCGAGCTGCGCGCGGAGCTGAAGCGCATGCCCGACATCGAGCGCGCGCTGCAGCGCCTTGGCCTCGGGCGCGGCGGCCCGCGCGACCTCGCGGCGCTGCGCGACGGCCTGTCGGCGGTGCCGCGGATCCGGGACGCCACCGCGCCCGCCGGCCTCGCCGCGGCGCCGGCGCTGCTCGAGGAGACGCGCGCCGCGCTGGGCACGCATGGCGAGATCGTCGGCCTGCTCGGGCGCGCGCTTGCCCCATCCCTGCCGCTCGCCGCGTCCGATGGCGGCTTCGTCGCGCCCGGCTTCGATCCCGCGCTCGACGAGTTGCGCGCGCTGCGCGACGACGGGCGCCAGCACGTGGCGGCGCTGCAGGCGCGCTACGCCGCGTCGACCGGCATCGCGTCGCTCAAGCTGCGCCACAACAACGTGCTCGGCTACTACATCGAGGTGGGCGCGCAGCACGGCGACAGGCTGCGCGCCGACCCCGCCTTCATCCACCGCCAGACCATGGCCGGCGCGGTACGCTTCTCGACCACCGAGCTCTCCGAGCTCGAGCAGCGCATCGTCTCCGCCGGCGACCGCGCGCTGGCGCTGGAGATGCAGCATTTCGAGGCGCTGCGAGCGGAGGCCGCCGCGCGCGCGGAGGAGATCTCGGCGGCGGCGCGCGCGCTGGCCCGGCTCGACGTCGCCGCGGCGCTGGCCGAGCTCGCCGTCGCGCGCGACTGGCGCCGGCCGGTGGTCGACGGGTCCGGCGCCTTCGAGGTCGAGGGCGGGCGCCATCCCGTGGTCGAGGCCGCGCGCCTGGCCGCGGGCGAATCCTTCGTGCCCAACGACTGCCGGCTCGACGCCGGCGAGGGCGCGCGGCTCTGGCTGCTCACCGGCCCGAACATGGCCGGCAAGTCGACCTTCCTGCGCCAGAACGCGCTGATCGCCATCCTCGCCCAGGCCGGCAGCTTCGTGCCGGCGGCGCGCGCGCGCATCGGCCTCGTCGACCGGCTGTTCAGCCGCGTCGGCGCCGCCGACGACCTCGCGCGCGGGCGCTCCACCTTCATGGTCGAGATGGTCGAGACGGCGGCGATCCTGAACCGCGCCGGCCCGCGCTCGCTCGTCATCCTCGACGAGATCGGCCGCGGCACGGCGACCTTCGACGGGTTGTCCATCGCCTGGGCGACGATCGAGGGCCTGCACGAATCCAACCGCTGCCGCGCGCTCTTCGCGACGCACTACCACGAGCTCACCGCGCTCGCCGCGCGGCTGCCCGGCCTCGCCTGCCACACGATGCGGGTGCGCGAATGGCAGGGCGAGGTCGTGTTCCTGCACGAGGTCGCGCCGGGCACCGCCGACCGCTCCTACGGCATCCATGTCGCGCGGCTCGCCGGGCTGCCGGCGCCGGTCGTCGCCCGCGCCGAGGAGGTGCTGGCGGCGCTCGAGCGCGACGACGCGCGCGGCGACGTGGCGCGGCTCGCCGAGGACCTGCCGCTGTTCAGCGCCGCCGCGGCCGCGCCGGCGCCGCGCATCGCGCCCTCCGCGGTCGAGGCGGAGCTGCGCCGCGTCGCGCCCGACGACCTCACGCCGCGCGAGGCGCTCGAGGCGCTCTACCGCCTGCGCGCGCTGCTGCCGCCGCCATGAGCCGTCGCCCGCCAGCCGTGCTAGAGAGGCCGCGACAAGGCTTCCCGGACGGACAATGCGCCTGACGATCGGCACCTCGACCAAGCTCGCCATCGCCTTCGCCCACGACGTGGCGATGGCGGCGATCGCCTATGTCCTCGCGCTGTGGCTGCGGCTGGGCGAGGATTTCGCGCGCGCCGACGAGACGCTGCTGCTGGGCGGCTGCGCGCTCTTCGCCGCCATCGCCGCCGCGGTGTTCCGCTGGCTCGGCCTCTATCGCGGCATCTGGCGCTTCGCCTCCTTCCCCGACCTCGCGCGGATCACCCGGGCAAGCACGCTGATCGTGCTGTTCCACCTCGCCGCGATGTTCGCGTTCACGCGGCTCGAGGACTACCCGCGTTCCGCGCTCGTCATCGCCTGGTTCGTGCTCATCCTCCTGCTCTCGGGCCCGCGCATCCTCTATCGCCTGGCGAAGGATGGCCGCTTCGACCTGTCGGGCGCCGCGGATCCCGGCCGCGTGCCCGTCCTGCTGGTCGGCGCCGGCGCCGAGGCCGAGCGCTTCATCGAGGCGAGCGAACGCCCCGGCGCGCCCTACGCGGTCGTCGGCCTCCTCGACGAGACGGGGGCCCGGCGCGGCCGCTCCCTGCGAGGGCTCCAGGTCCTGGGCCAGGTCGACGAGCTGCCCCTGATCGTCGAGCAGCTCGCCGCGCGCAGCCGCAAGCCCCAGCGCATCGTCGTCACCCGCGCCGAGTTCGCGGGCGAGAGGCTCGAGAAGCTGCTCGACGAGGGCGAGCGCCTCGGCATCGCCGTGGCTCGGCTGCCGCGGCTCACCGAGCTGCGCAGCGCCGGGCAGGCGCGCCAGGACGTGCGCCCGATCGCGATCGAGGACCTCCTCGGCCGCTCCCAGGCCGTGCTCGACCGCGCGCCGGTCGAGGCGCTCGTCGCGGGGCGACGCGTGCTGCTCACCGGCGCCGGCGGCTCGATCGGCTCCGAGCTCGCGCGCCAGATCGCCGATCTCGCGCCCGCCGAGCTCGTGCTGCTCGACAGCTCGGAATACGCGCTCTACGCGATCGACCTCGAGGTCGGCGAGCGCCAGCCCGCGCTGGCGCGCAGGGCCGTCCTGGCGGACGTGCGCGACCGCGAGCGCCTGGCGCGCGCCTTCGCCGAGGCGCGGCCCGAGCTCGTGTTCCACGCCGCCGCGCTCAAGCACGTCCCGATGGTGGAGGCGCACCCGGCCGAGGGCGCGCTCACCAACATCTGCGGCACGCGCAACGTCGCCGACCTCGCGCGCGCCCACGGCGTGGCCGCGATGGTGGCGATCTCCACCGACAAGGCCGTCAACCCGACCAACGTCATGGGCGCCACCAAGCGCCTCGCCGAGGCCTATTGCCAGGCCCTCGACCGCGCCGCGGGCGCGGGCGCGGGCGGGACGCGCTACGTCACCGTGCGCTTCGGCAACGTGCTCGGCTCGACCGGCTCGGTCGTGCCGCTCTTCCAGCGCCAGCTCGCCGCGGGCGGGCCGCTGACCGTCACCCACCCCGACATGAAGCGCTACTTCATGACCGTGCGCGAGGCGGTCGAGCTCGTGCTGCAGGCCTCCGCGCTCGGCACGCGCGACGCCGCCGCCACGGGCGGCAAGCTCTTCGTCCTCGACATGGGCGCGCCGGTGCGCATCGCCGACCTCGCGCGGCGCATGATCCTGCTCGCGGGGCTGAAGCCGGAGCGCGACGTCAAGGTCGTGTTCACCGGGCTGCGGCCAGCGGAAAAGCTCGAGGAGGAGCTCTTCCACGCCGCCGAGCCGCTCGCGCCGACGACGCTCGCGGGGATCAGGCTGGCCGATCCGCGCGCGGGCGACGCCGAGGCGCTGGCGCGCGGCTTCGACGAGCTGGAGGCACTGGCACGCGCCGGCCGCGAGGCGGAACTGCTCGCCGCGCTGCGCCGCATGGTCCCGGAATTCGCCGCGACGTCCTGACGCGGGGTTACAAGCCGGCGCGGTTTCTTGCTAGACGGGCGCCCGCGTCGCGCCACCACCAGCCAGCGAGTCACGTGAAATGGACAAGGCCAGGATCACCCGCGCCCTCGTCTCCGTCTCCGACAAGACGGGGCTCCTCGAGCTCGCCGCCTGCCTCGCGCGGCATGGCGTCGAGATCCTGTCCACGGGCGGCACGGCCAGGGCGCTGCGCGAGGCCGGGCATCGCGTCGTCGAGGTCGGCGAGCACACCGGCTTCCCGGAGATCATGGACGGGCGCGTGAAGACGCTGCACCCGCGGATCCATGGCGGGCTGCTGGCGCGGCGCGACGACGCGGCGCATGTCGCGGCGATGCAGGCGCATGGCATCGCGCCGATCGACCTCCTCGTGGTCAACCTCTATCCGTTCGAGGCGACAATCGCGCGCGGCGCCGACTTCGCGACCGCGATCGAGAACATCGACATCGGCGGCCCGGCGATGATCCGCGCCGCCGCCAAGAACCACGATTCGGTCGCGGTCGTCGTCGAGGCGGCCGACTACGCCGCGCTGGTCGCGGAGATGGACGCGCATGGCGGCGCGACGACAGCGGCGCTGCGCCGCCGCCTCGCGGCCGCCGCCTATGCGCGCACCGGCGCCTACGACGCCGCGATCTCGCGCTGGTTCGCGGCGCAGAACGGCGACGCCTGGCCGGCGCGCCTCGTGCTGGCGGGCGAGCGGCGCGAGGTGCTGCGCTACGGCGAGAACCCGCACCAGGCGGCCGCGTTCTACGCCGGCGGCCCGGCGCGGCCCGGCGTCGCGACCGCGCGCCAGCTCCAGGGCAAGGAGCTCTCCTACAACAACTACAACGACACCGACGCCGCCTTCGAGGCGGTGGCCGAGTTCGCCGATCCGGCCTGCGTCGTCGTCAAGCATGCCAATCCCTGCGGCGTGGCGCGCGGCGCGACGCCGCGCGAGGCGTATCTGAGGGCGCTGGACTGCGACCCGGTCAGCGCCTTCGGCGGCATCGTCGCGCTCAACCGCCCGCTCGACGCGGAGACCGCGGGCGAGATCGCGAAGCTCTTCGTCGAGGTCATCGTGGCGCCCGAGGCGACGGCCGAGGCCCAGGCGATCATCGCCGCGAAGAAGAACCTCCGCCTGCTGGTCACCGGCGGCGTGCCCGATCCCGCGGCGGGCGGGCTGTCGGTGCGCACGCTCGCCGGCGGCTACCTCGTCCAGGACCGCGACGCCGGCCGCGTCGCGCGCGCCGACCTCAGGGTCGTGACGAAGCGCGCGCCGGACGCGCGCGAGCTCGACGACCTGCTCTTCGCCTTCGCGGTCGCCAAGCACGTGAAGTCGAACGCGATCGTCTACGCGAGGGATGGCGCGACGGTTGGCATCGGCGCCGGGCAGATGAGCCGGATCGATTCCTCGCGCATCGCCGCCTGGAAGGCCGCGGAGGGGGCGAAGGCCGCGGGCGAGGCGCGCAGCCGCGCGATCGGCTCGGTCGTCGCCTCGGACGCCTTCTTCCCCTTCGCCGACGGCCTCGTCGCCGCGGCCGAGGCGGGCGTCACGGCGGTGATCCAGCCCGGCGGCTCGATCCGCGACGCCGAGGTGGTCGCCGCCGCCGACGCGCGCGGCCTCGCCATGGTGTTCACCGGCATGCGGCATTTCCGGCACTGAGCGCGCGCCGCGCGGGAAGAAACCGCGCCGGGCCTGCGTTGTCCCACCGCCGCCCGTCCGGGACCCCCGTCCTTGACAGGGCGCGCGGGCAACGGATAACCGGACACGCACATGCAGCACTCAATAGCCGGATCGCTGGATCCGGCCTCCAGAGGTTCGATGAGCGACCAGCCCTCTCCCCCGGCGCCCGAATGGGTGCATTGGCTCGCGTGGGCGACGCGTCGCTTCCAGCCCAGGGGCATCGACCGCGTGGTGCGCATGCTCTACCCGCCGGGCAACGACCGGCCGATCCGCAGCGTCGTCGACTACGACGAGGGGTTGCTCTTCCACTGCGACACGCAGTCCTTCCTGGAGTGGTACATCTTCTTCTACGGCGCCTTCCGGCCGGAGGTGTCGCGGCTGATCAACCGCATGCTGCGCCCCGGCCAGGTCGCGATCGACATCGGCGCCAATGTCGGCATGCACTCCGTGATCATGGCCAACCGCGTCGGCCCGACCGGGCGCGTGGTCGTGTTCGAGCCCGACCCGCACCCGATGGGCCGGCTGCGCCGGAACATGGCGCTGAACGGCATCGACTGGGTGACCACGGTCGAGGCGGCGGTCTCCGCGCGCAGCGAGACGCGGACCTTCTACCTGCACGACGATTCGATCGGGAACTTCGCCAACGCGAGCCTCGTCGCCGCCAATGTCGGCAAGCAGACCGCATCGGTGGAGATGCAGGTGGTCTCGATCGACGAGTGGATGCGCGACAACCCGCTGCCGCGCGTGGACGTGGTCAAGCTGCTCGCCCAGGGCGAGGAATACAACGCGCTCCAGGGCATGCGCGGCCTGATCGAGCGCGACCGCCCGAAGATCTTCTTCCTCTACGAGCCGAGCTACTGGCAGCGCCAGGGCCTCGAACTGATGGACGTCGTGAGGTTCTTCGCGGGCCACGGCTACGGCGTGCAGGAGGTCGAGTTCCGCGCCCGGCGCGAGGTCGTGGGCGAGATCCCGAAGGGCCAGGTCTTCCTCGCGACGCCCTGAGGCCCGCGCGGGCGAACCGCCCCGGGGCGCCTCAGCGCTCGAGGACGATGTCGACCCGCCTGCCCTCGACGGGGAGGGGGCCCGTGCGCTGCGCCTCTCCCATGACGACGCGGCGCATCGCCGCGGGCGCCACGCCGGCCTCGCGCAGGGCGTCGGCCACGGCATCGGCGCGCCTGCGCGCCAGGGGCAGGTTCTCCGACCCGTCGGGCATGCGGTTGGCGTGCGCCTCGATGCGCACCGTCCTCGCGCCGCCGCTGCGGATCTCCGCGGCGAGGCGTCGCGCGAGGTCCCGGCCCTCGGGGCCGGGATCGGCGGAGTCCGGCGCGAAAAAGATCGCGTGGCGGTCATGGTCCTGCGGCGCGGAGGCGCAGGACGCCGCCAGGGCGAGGGGGGCTAGGAGAATGGAGCGGCGGAGCATGGAGAGGGGCTTCGCTTGCGGGTTCGGAATGGAGCGGGAGAAGGGGTTCGAACCCTCGACCCTCACGTTGGCAACGTGATGCTCTACCACTGAGCTACTCCCGCGGGCGCCATTCCGGGGCATCGCGCGCCGGCATGACCGGACTTGCGAAGCGGGCGCGGATAATAGCCAGAGACGATCGGATTGCAAGCATCGCAAAGGGAAGGGCGGGGTTGTCAGGGCCACGCAAACCGTCCATCTAATGCGCTAGTGGCCCGCGTGGGGCGACCCCGAGGTTCTCCGCCTCGCGGCGGGGCCCGGAAACGAGACCGGTTCGAGGACAGCATGGAAACCCTGATCGGCGGACGCTCCGCCACGCCGAGCGACATCATCAAGGACGGCACGGACGACAGCTTCGAGCAGGACGTACTCGTCGCCTCGCAGCAGGCGCCGGTCATCGTGGATTTCTGGGCCCCTTGGTGCGGCCCCTGCAAGCAGCTCGGCCCGGTCATCGAGAAGGTGGTCCGCGAGGCCAATGGCGCGGTCCGCCTGGTCAAGATCAACACCGACGAGCATCCCTACTTTGCCCAGCAGCTGCGCGTGCAGTCGATCCCGGCGGTCTACGCCTTCAAGGGCGGCCGGCCCGTCGACGCCTTCGTCGGCGCGCTGCCGGAGAGCCAGATCCGCCAGTTCGTGAAGAAGCTCGGCGGCGCCGCCGCGCCCTCGCCCGTGCAGGAGGCGATCGAGCAGGCCAAGGCCGCATTCGAGGCCGGCGACGAAGGCACGGCGAGCGCGATCTTCGGCCAGGTGCTGGCGCACGAGCCCGGCAACGTGGCCGCGACGATCGGCCTCGCGCGCTGCTACGCGGGCTCCGGCGACCCGGGCCGCGCGCGCCAGCTCGTCGAATCGCTCCCCGCCGAGGCACGCAAGTCCGCCGAGGCCCAGCAGGTGCTGACGCAGGTCGAGCTTGCCGAGCAGGCCGACAAGGCCAGCGGCGAGGTCGCCCAGCTGCTCGAGAAGATCGCCCACGATCCCGCCGACCACCAGGCGCGGCTCGACCTCGCGGTGGCGCTCTTCGGCGGCGGCCAGCAGGAGGCGGCGATGGACCAGCTTCTCGAGAGCTTCAGGCGCGATCGCAACTGGAACGACGCCGCCGCGCGCAAGCAGCTGATCAAGTTCTGGGAGGCGCTCGGGCCCACCCATGCGCTGACCGTCGCCGGCCGCCGGCGCCTGTCCTCGATGATGTTCGCCTGAGCGGCCGGAGCGGCGCGCCCATGACCCTCGGCGGCGGCGAGGAGAGGCTTGCGGACACAATCCCGGTCTTCCCGCTGGCCGGCGTCCTGCTGCTGCCCGGCGGGCGGCTGCCGCTCAACGTCTTCGAGCCGCGCTACGTCGCCATGGTCGAGGACGCGCTCGGCTCGCCGCAGCGCGCGATCGGCATGATCCAGCCGCTCGACCCCTCGGCCGCCGATGCCGCGCCGCCGCTCTACCCGATAGGCTGCCTCGGCCGGATCACGTCCTTCGCCGAGCACGAGGGCGGCCGCTACCGCTTCCTGATCACGCTGACCGGCGTCAGCCGCTTCACCGTGCTGGAGGAGGTCGATGGCGCGCGCGGCTATCGCCGGATGCG
Source organism: Alphaproteobacteria bacterium (assembly GCA_016869915.1). Lineage (GTDB taxonomy): Bacteria > Pseudomonadota > Alphaproteobacteria > CACIAM-22H2 > CACIAM-22H2 > CAIOSQ01. Next base: position 11,083 of record VGDA01000001.1, on the reverse strand, counting down.
GGTCGACTGGGCCCCCTGGCGGCGCGACATGCTCGCGGCCGGCCAGCCGCCCGAGCCGATGGCCGACCGCCAGCGGCTGCTCGCCACGATCAAGCGCTACTTCGCGACCAACGAGATCTCGGCCGACTGGCGCGCGATCACCGAGACGCCGGACGACAGGCTCATCACGACGCTCGCCATGGTCTGCCCCTTCTCGCCGAACGAGAAGCAGGCCCTGCTCGAGGCGCCCGGTCCTGCCGAGCGGGCGCGCACGCTCATCGCGCTGATGGAGATGGGCTCGCTGCAGGGCGGCGACGGCGGCGACCGGCCGCGGCATTGAGGACGGTACCATGGACGCGACGCGCGAAGGCGGCATCGACCCGCGGCTGCTCGAGATCCTCGTCTGCCCGGCGACGCGCCAGCCGCTCCACTACGACCGCGAGCGCCAGGAACTCGTGAGCCGCGCCGCCGGGCTCGCCTATCCGGTGCGCGACGGCATACCGATCATGCTGGTCGACGAGGCGCGCCGCCTCGACGAGGCCGGCTGAGCGTCGCGGCGATGACCGGCTTCGAGACCCGGCACTGGCCCGTCGAGATCCGCCTGCGCAAGGCGGAGAAGCGGCTCGAGGTCGCCTTCGACGATGGCCGCAGCTTCTCCTACCCGGCCGAGCTGCTGCGCGTGGAAAGCCCCTCGGCCGAGGTGCAGGGCCATGGCGCGTCGCAGAAGCAGGTGGTGGCCGGGCGCCGGCATGTCGGCATCCTCGGGCTCGAGCCGGTCGGCAACTACGCGATCCGCATCCGCTTCGACGACCTGCACGACAGCGGGATCTTCTCGTGGCAGTACCTGCGCGAGCTCGGCGAGACGCAGGACAAGGTCTGGTCCGAGTACCTCGCCAGCCTCGAGGCGCGCGGGCTGAGCCGCGATCCGCCGGCGCGGGCGCGCTGACGGCGCGTGGGTGGCGTGGAGGCGCTGCGGCCACCGACGCTCGACGAGCTCCGCCGCGCCGCGTCCTGGCTCGGCGGCAAGGCCGGCGAGGCGTGGCGCGCCGGCAACGCGGCGCTCGGCCGCAACCACCTGCGCATCGGCATCACCGGGCTTTCAGGCGCCGGCAAGTCCGTGTTCACGACGGCGCTCGTCCACGCGCTGCACCACGGCGGCGCCCATCCCGGCGCGATGCCGCTCCTGTCCGGCGCGCTCGGCCCGCGCGGCTGGACCGCCACGGTCGAGCGGCTGGAGGACCTGCCGCCCTTCCCGCTTGCGCGCCATGTCGAGGGGCTGACGGCCGAGCCGCCGCGCTGGCCGGAGCCCACGCGCGCGCTCTGCGGGCTTCGCCTCAGGCTCGCGCGCCGGCACCGCCCCGGCGACGAGGTCGTGCTCGACATCGTCGACTACCCTGGCGAGTGGCTCCTCGACCTCGAGCTGCTCCAGCTCGACTACGCGGCGTGGAGCGCGGCCGCGCTCGCACGCCTCGGCGCCGAGGGCGCGCCGTGCCGCGAGGCCGTCGATGCATGGCTCGCGCGCGCGCGCGACGCGGCGCCGGATGCACGCGCGGCGCCGGGCCTCGTCGAGGCGCATGGCGAGCTCCTCGCCGCATGCGCCGCCGCCGGGCTGCGACATCTCCAGCCCGGCCGCCTCGTCGTGCCGCAGGCGGGCGCCGCGGAATTCGCGCCCGCGCCGCTTCCCGCCGGCATGGCGGGCGGCGCCCTGCACGCGGCGATGGCCGCGCGCTACGCACGCTACCGCGAGGAGGTGGTCGAGCCCTTCTACCGCGCGCATTTCGCGCGGCTCGACCGGCAGGTCGTGCTGTTCGACGCGATCGGCGCGCTGGCGGCGGGCGAGGCGGTCTTCGCCGACGCGGCGGGCGCGCTCGAGGCCGCGCTGGCCAGCTTCCGCTACCGGCGCGTCCCGCTGCTCGACCGGCTGCGCACGCGCATCGACCGCGTGCTCGTGCTCGCCACCAAGGCCGACCACGTCACGACGACGCAGTACCTGAACCTGCGCCAGCTCGTCGCCGGGCGCTTCGCCGGCACGCGTTGGGCCGGCGCGATCGACGAGGAGATGCTCCGCTTCGACGTGGTGGCGGCGGTGCGCGCGACGCAGGATGGCTGGATGCGCCGGGACGACGCCCAGCGCGCGGCCATCTGCGGCAAGCTCAAGCATCCCGGCGACGTCGCGCGCATGCTGGTGCCGAGCGACGTGCCGCCGGAGCCGCCGGCGCGCGAGGCCTGGCCCGCGGGCGGCTTCGTCTACGCGGAGTTCGCCCCGCCCGACCTCTCCGGCCACGCGGCGAGGCCCTTCCCAAACGTCAACCTCGACAAGGCCCTCGACCTGCTCCTTGGAGACTGGCTGCGATGAACCAGCGCGGACCGATCGAGCCTGGCCTCTACGATCCCGGCGACTTCGTGCCGCGGCGCAAGGCGGCGCCAGTGGCCGCGCCCGACGCGCTGCTGCCGGCGGAGGACGGCTTCGTCCCGGCGCCGCGCCCCGCGCGCTGGCGCCGCCGCTTCCTCCAGCTGCTGCTTGCCTGCATCGTCGCCTACGCGGGCGTGCAGTTCGCGGGCGCGGTCGCCGCCGCGGCGGCGATCTCGCCGGTGCTGGGATGGCTGTCGGGCGCGCTCGGCATAGCCACGATCGGCGCCGGCGCGCTCTGGGCGCGCGGCGAGGTCGCGGAGCTGCGCCGCATCGCGCGCGTCGAGGCGCTGCAGGAGGAGGCCGCGCGGCTGCTCGCCAGCGGCGGCGCGGGCGCCGCGGAGCCCTGGTTCGGCGAGGTCGCGCGCCAGCTCGCGGCGACGCCGGGCGCCGGGCCCGGCCTCGCGCGCTTCCAGGCCATGGCCACCGACGGCTACGCGGCGCCCGACGCGCTCGCGCTGTTCGAGCGCGAGGCGATGCCCGAGCTCGACCGCGCCGCGCTTGCGGCGGTGAGCCGCGCCGCGCGCGACTGCGCGATCGGCACGGCAGCGAGCCCGCTCGTCGCGCTCGACGCGGTGATCGTCGCGCTGCGCTCGCTGCGCATGATCCGCGAGGTCGCGGGCTGCTACGGCTTCCGTCCCGGCGGGCTGGTGGCGCTGGCGCTCATGCGCCGCGTGCTCGCCAACGCCGCCGGCGTTGCCGGCGCCGACATCCTCGGCGAACTGACCGCGGAGGCGATCGGCGGCCTCGGCCACAAGCTGGCCGGCACCGTGTCGGCGCGGCTCGGCGTCGGGGCCTTCGCCGGGATGCGCGTCGCGCGGCTCGGCATCGCGACGATGCACGCCTGCCGGCCCCTGCCCTTCCTCGCCCAGCGCCCGCTCGTGTCGCGCGTCGTCGGCCACGCGCTGGGCTGGCGCGAGGGCGAGGACAGGGCCTAGGCGCTCAGAGCCCCTCGCCGCGCACGAGGCGCGGCAAGTCGCCGACCACGCCCATCGCGTGGCGCATGAACAGCCGCTTGAGCGGCGGCACGCGCTCGACCGCCGCGAGGCCGAGGCGTCGCGCGGCGCGCAGCGGCGGCAGGTCGTTCGAGAACAGGCGATTGAGGACGTCGGTGACGGCGAGCAGCGACATGTTGTCGACGCGCCGCCAGCGCTGGTAGCGCTCGAGCACCTCGCCGCCGCCGATGTCGAGGCCGAGCCGCGCGGCGTCGACGACGCATTCGGCGAGCGCCGCGACGTCGCGCAGGCCGAGGTTGAAGCCCTGGCCGGCGATCGGGTGGATCGCATGCGCGGCGTCGCCGGCGAGCGCGACGCGCGACGCGACGAGGCTGTCGGCCTGCACGATCTCCAGCGGATAGGCGAATCGCCGGCCCTCGAGCGAGAGCGCGCCGAGCCAGTCGCCGAAGCGCCGCCGCGCCTCGGCCGCGAATTCGTCGGCGCCAAGCGCCATCAGCGCCGGCACGAGCGCCTCGCGCTCCGTCCACACGATCGAGGAGCGATGCGCGCCGTCGCGGTCGGGCAGCGGCAGCATCGCGAAGGGCCCTGCGGGCAGGAAGCGCTCATGCGCGACATTGGCGTGCGGCTTGCCGTGGCGCAGCGTCGCGACGATGCCCGACTGGCCGTAGCGGTGGCGGAAGGCGCCGATGCCGGCGGCGTAGCGCACGGCCGAGGCCTTGCCGTCGCAGCCCACGAGCAGGCGCGCGGCGATGCGCCGGCCATCGGCGAGCTCGACGACCCGCGCGCCCGGACGCTGGCCGAAGCCCGCGACGCGCGCCGGCGCCAGCCAGCGCAGCGACCGCGCGCGCGCGGCGCAGGCCTTCAGCGCGCGGCGCGTGAACCGGTTCTCGACGATGAAGCCGAGCGGATGGTCGGCCACCTCGCAATGGTCGTAGTGCAGGAACAGGCGCGACCGCCCGTCGGAGACGCGGATGTCCTCGATCGCGGCGGCATCGGCCGCGAGCAGGTCCCAGGCGCCGATCGCGGCGAGGACGCGCTGCGAGCCCCAGGCGATGGCCGAGGACCTTCCATCCGCGTCGTCGATGCCGGCGTCCGCGGGTGCCTCGCGGTCGACCACGACCACGCGAAGCCCGGCCCCGGCCAGCGCCAGGGCGAGGCTCAGCCCGACGAGGCCGCCGCCGACGATCGCGACGTCGCAATCCTCCCCGGTCGGCATCGTCTCGCGCGCAGCGTCCATGGCTCGCGGAAACTGCAGCAGCGCGCGGTCGCCTGTCCAGTTCCGCGCGGCGGCCCGCGGCGAGCGGCACGGGACTTGAATGGGAGACCGGCGAATGCCGCGCGCCCCCGCCGCGGCGAGCGAAGGAAAGGAAATCGACATGAAGATGATCATGGCCGTCATCAAGCCGTTCAAGCTCGACGAGGTGCGCGAGGCGCTCACCGAGCTGGGCGTCCAGGGCCTCACCGTCACCGAGGTGAAGGGCTTCGGCCGCCAGAAGGGCCAGACCGAGATCTATCGCGGCGCCGAGTACCAGGTGAATTTCCTGCCAAAGGTGAAGATCGAGGTGGCGGTCGCGGATCCGGTGGCGGCACGCGTCGTCGAGGCGATCCAGAAGGCGGCGGCCACGGGCAAGATCGGCGACGGGAAGATCTTCGTCTACGAGCTGACGAGCGCCGTGCGCATCCGCACGGGCGAGACCGACGCCGAGGCGCTCTGACCGATTGCCCGGAAAATAGGCTCGTGTTCCCCGCCAGTACTGCACATTTATTGTGCACATCTGCCGGACGCATGCGCCGAGGGCGGAAAACCCCAGTCCCGGCGGCAAAGCGTCGCTGGCACGGAAATTGAGTCCCCCGATCACGAGACGGCCCGAGGCGGCGTTTCCCCCGCGTCGAAGGCCACGCCACTAAGGAGAGACATGATGACGACCTCGACCCGACTGCCGGCACGCGCCGGCCTCGCGACGGTCGCAGCAGCCCTGGCCGCGACCCCGGCCTGGGCGGCCGACGCCAAGATCGATGCCGGCGACACGGCATGGATGCTCACCGCGACCACCATCGTCCTGATGATGACGATACCGGGCCTCGCGCTCTTCTACGCTGGCATGGTGCGCAAGAAGAACGTGCTGTCGACGATGATGCAGTCCTTCGCGATCTGCAGCCTCGTGACGATCCTGTGGATGGTGGTCGGCTACAGCCTCGCCTTCGGCAACGGCGGCAGCCTGGTCGGCGACTTCTCGCGCGTGCTGCTCTCCGGCATCGGCTGGGACAAGCCCTTCACGCTCGGCACGGGCGACGCGGCGGTCGCGACCACGATCCCCGAGGTCGTGTTCATGATGTTCCAGATGACCTTCGCGATCATCACGCCGGCGCTGATCTGCGGAGCCTTCGCCGACCGCATGAAGTTCTCGGCGATGCTGTGGTTCATGGGCGTCTGGCTGGTCGTCGTCTACGCGCCGGTCGCGCACATGGTCTGGCATCCCTCGGGCTGGATCTTCGCCTCGGGCGCGCTCGACTTCGCCGGCGGAACGGTGGTTCACATCAACGCGGGCATCGCCGGCCTCGTCGCGGCGATCGTGCTGGGCAAGCGCCGTGGCTTCGGCCACGACAACATGGCGCCGCACAACCTCGCCCTCGCGGTGATCGGCGCCTCGCTGCTCTGGGTCGGCTGGTTCGGCTTCAACGCCGGCTCCGCCGCGGCCGCCAACGGCCGCGCCGGCATGGCGATGGCGGTGACGCAGGTCGCCGCCGCGGCCGCGGCCCTGTCCTGGATGTTCGCGGAGTGGACGACGCGAGGGAAGCCGTCGGTGCTGGGCATCGTGTCCGGCGCGGTGGCCGGCCTCGTCGCCGTGACGCCGGCCTCCGGCTTCGTGATGCCCGGCGGCGCGCTGGTCATCGGCGTCGTCTCCGGCCTCGTCTGCTTCTGGGCCTCGACCGCGCTGAAGCGCAAGCTCGGCTACGACGACTCCCTCGACGTCTTCGGCGTGCACGGCGTCGGCGGCATCGTCGGCGCGATCCTCACCGGCGTCTTCGCGGTCGGCGCGCTCTCCGCGACCGAGGCGACCCCGGCCGGCTCGCAGGGCCTGCTCGAGGGCAATGCCGGCCAGGTCGTCATCCAGGTCGTCGCCGTCGCCTTCACCATCGCCTACTCGGCGATCGCGAGCTTCGCGATCCTGAAGGTGGTCGACGCGACGATCGGCCTGCGCGTCAGCGACGAGCAGGAACGCGACGGCCTCGACATCGCGCTGCACGGCGAGACGATCCACTGATCGTCCCGCCGTCGACCGCCCGGCGCGCAGCCCCCCGCGCGCCGGGCGGTTTTCGTCTGGAGTGTACGCTTTTCGTTCCTTCGTTCACGCGACTCGGGGATTTCGTGGGGAACGCGGGACCCACCCACGACATATGGCGGTGCCGATAGCTCGACTTGTGCTTCAAGGAGACGGCCGATAGGATTGATTCGCTTCCGTTTTCCAGCGGCGCCCGGGAGGGGTTCCAGCGCCGCGTCCTCGCCCCGGCCGGTCCCGCCATGATCAATGCCCGCCTCGAACGGCTCAACGATTACCCGTTCCAGCGCCTCGCCGACCTGCTGAAGGGCAACGACCCGCGCAGCAACGACCGCCCGATCATGCTGCATATCGGCGAGCCGCAGCACCAGCCGCCGGATTTCGCCATCGACATCATCGCGGGCGACCGCAAGCGCTGGAACCTCTACCCGCCAGTCGTCGGCACGCCAGGCCTGCGCGAATCCTGCGCGGGCTTCCTGCGCCGGCGCTACGGCGTGCCGGCCTCCGCGCTCGACCCGCATGCGCAGATCGCGCCGGTCGCGGGGACGCGCGAGGGCCTGTTCATGGTCGCGCTGCTTGCGGTGACGCAGAGCGAGGGCGGGCCGAAGCCGCTCGCGCTCATGCCGAACCCCTTCTACCAGGTCTATTTCGGCGCCGCCGCGATGGCCGGCGCAGAACCGGTCTTCCTGCCAACGAGCGCGGCGAGCAACTGGCTTCCGGACCTCGACGCCATCCCGGAGGAAACCCTGCGGCGCACGCAGGTCTTCTACCTCTGCAGCCCGTCGAACCCGCAGGGCACCTGCGCCGACCTCGCCTACTGGAAGAAGGCGCTCGAGCTCGCGCGGCGCCACGACTTCATGCTGGTCGCGGACGAATGCTACTGCGAGCTCTACTACACGCCCGCGCCGCCAGCCGGCGCGATCGAGGCGGCGCTGGCGCTGGGCCCCGGCCCCCATGGCCACGTCCTCGACAACCTCCTCGTCTCGCACACGCTGTCCAAGCGCTCCTCCGCGCCGGGCCTTCGCTCCGGCTTCGTCGCCGGCAGCCCGCACGCCATCGCGATGCTCAACCGGCTGCGCGTCTACGAGGCGGCCTCGACCCCCCTCGCGGTGATGGACGCGGCGGCGGCGCTCTGGGACGACGACGCGCATGTCGAGGCGACGCGCGCGCTCTACGCGCGCAAGTACGAGATCGCCGCGCGGCTGCTCGGCGGCCGCCACGGCTTCTACCAGCCCGCCGGCGGCTTCTACCTCTGGCTCGACGTCGGCGACGGCGAGGCCGCGACGCGCGCGCTGTGGAGCGAGGCAGGCATCAAGGTCCTGCCCGGCGCCTACCTCACCAAGCCCGCCGCCGACGGCAGCAATTTCGGCAAGCCCTATGTCCGCATCGCGCTGGTGCAGGAACTCGAGGCCACCGAGATCGCGCTCACGCGCATGAGCCAGGTGCTCGACCGGCTCGGGACGTCGCGCGCATGAGCAGCATCGCCATCCGCCGGCAATGGCTCCCCGCGGGCAGCGGGGAGTTCTTCCGCCGCCGCGCCATCGAGGCGGCCGGGGCGGCGCTCATCGTGGTCGCCGTGCTCCTCGCGGTCGCGCTCGCGACCTATTCGCCGCTCGACCCCTCGCCCAACCACGCGCTCGGCAGGCCGGCCTCGAACCTGCTCGGCCTGCCCGGCGCGGCCGTCGCCGACGTCGCGCTGCAGTCGCTCGGCCTCGCCGCGGCGATCCCGGCGCTCGTGCTGCTCGCCTGGGGCTTCCGGCTCGTGCGCGTCCACCGCCTGCCGCTCTGGTGGGCGCGCCTCGCGCTGCTGCCGCTCGCCGTGCTCTGCGCCGCGACCGCGCTTGCCTTCCTGCAGGCGCCCGCGGGATGGCCTCGTCCCTTCGATGTCGGGCTCGGCGGGATCGCGGGGCGACTGTGCCTCGCCTGGATCCTCTCGCCCATGCAGGACCTCGGGTTGGGCGCTGCCGGGCTTTCCGCGCTCGCCGGCTCGCTCGCCGCTGCCGCCCTCGTCTTCCTCCTCGCTGTCACCTGGATCGAGTGGCGCGCCGCCGCCCAAGGCGTCGCCACCGGCTTGGCCGCGGCGTCGGGCCTGGCGCGCCGCGCCGCGCGGCTGGTGCCGAGGCTGCGGCTGCGCGACCCGGGCAGGCTGCGCGCCGAGGACAGGGCCGAGCGCCGCCGCGAGCGGCGCGAGCCCGGCATGCTGGCGCCAGCCGCCGGGGAGGCGCCCGGGGGGGCGCCGCCCGCGCCGCGGCCCTCGCCGCGCGAGCTCGTCGAGGCGCCGGGCCGCGCCGAGCCGCCGGCCGCCGCGCGCCCGAAGCGCGCGCCACGGAAGCAGGCCGCGCTCGACCTCGGCGACGGCACCATCGACATGCCGAGCCTCGAGCTACTGCGCATGCCGAAACCGGAGGAGCGCAACGCGTCGGTCGACGAGGACGCGCTGGCGCAGAACGCGCGCCTGCTCGAATCGGTGCTCGACGACTTCGGCGTCCAGGGCCGCATCGTGAAGGTGCGGCCGGGTCCGGTCGTGACCCTCTACGAGCTCGAGCCCGCGCCCGGCACCAAGGCCTCCCGCGTCATCGGGCTCGCCGACGACATCGCCCGCTCGATGAGCGCGATCTCGGTGCGCGTGGCGGTCGTGCCCGGCCGCAACGTCATCGGCATCGAGCTTCCCAACGCCTCGCGCGAGACCGTGTACCTGCGCGAGCTGCTCTCCGATCGCGACGCGGACCTCGGCCCGCTCGCCCTCAGCCTCGCGCTGGGCAAGGACATCGGCGGCGCGCCCGTCGTCGCGGACCTCGCGCGCATGCCGCACCTGCTGATCGCCGGCACGACCGGCTCGGGCAAGTCGGTGGCGATCAACACCATGATCCTGTCGCTGCTCTACCGGCACTCGCCGGCGAGCTGCCGCTTCATCATGGTCGACCCGAAGATGATCGAGCTCTCGGTCTACGACGGCATCCCGCACCTGCTGGCGCCGGTCGTCACCGACCCGAAGAAGTCCGTCGTCGCGCTCAAGTGGGTCGTGCGCGAGATGGAGAACCGCTATCGCTCGATGTCGAAGCTGGGCGTGCGCAACGTCGCGGGCTACAACGCGCGCCTGGTCGAGGCGAAGCGCAAGGGCGAGGTGCTGACGCGCAAGGTGCAGACCGGCTTCGACGAGGAGGGCAAGCCCGTCTTCGAGGAGCAGCCGATCGACCTCACGCCGCTGCCCTTCATCGTCGTCATCGTCGACGAGATGGCCGACCTGATGCTCGTCGCGGGCAAGGACGTCGAGTGGGCGGTGCAGCGCCTCGCGCAGATGGCGCGCGCCGCCGGCATCCACCTGATCATGGCGACGCAGCGCCCCTCGGTCGACGTCATCACCGGCACCATCAAGGCGAACTTCCCTACCCGCATCTCGTTCCAGGTCACCTCGAAGATCGACAGCCGCACCATCCTCGGCGAGCAGGGCGCGGAGCAGCTGCTCGGCCAAGGCGACATGCTCTACATGGCCGGCGGCGGCAGGATCACCCGCGTGCACGGGCCCTTCGTCTCCGACCGCGAGGTCGAGGGCGTGGTCGCGCATCTCAAGGCGCAAGCCGAGCCCGCCTATGTCGAGGAGGTCACGGAGGAGGTCGAGGACGCGGGCGGCATCCCCGGCGTTACCGCGCCCCACGGCTCGGGTGGCGACGAGGACGGCGACGCCGACGGCATGTACGACAAGGCCGTCGCGCTGGTCGCGCGCGAGCGCAAGTGCTCGACCAGCTTCATCCAGCGCCACTTCCAGATCGGCTACAACCGCGCGGCGCGCATCGTCGAGCGCATGGAGAAGGAGGGCGTGGTCGGCCCCTCCAACCATGTCGGCAAGCGCGAGGTGATCGCGCCGAAGGGCGACTACGCGTCCTGACCGCGCGCCGCCTCAGCGCGGCGGCGAGAAGAGGCGCTGCATGTCGTCGACCAGCCTGCGCCCGCCCTCGGCGGGCGCGGCGCCGCCGCCAGCGCGCGCATGCAGCGCGTCGAGCTTGCGGCGCACGTCGGCATTTCGCAGGCCCAGCGCCTCGGCAAGGCGCGGCGGCCCCTGGTCCCCGGCGCGACGCAACGCGCCGACCAGCGCGCGGGTGCGCCCCCAGGTCGGGTCGAGGGCAAGGGCCGCCTCCAGGTCCTCCACGGCGGCTAGCGCGCGGCCGGCGCCGATTCGCGCCACCGCGCGCAGCGCGAGCACGGAGGGATCGCGTGGCGTCTGGGCGGCGGCGCGGTCGAGGAGCGCCATGCCGGCCGGGCGGCGCGCGCCATCCGGCCCTTCGCGCAGCGTGACCATCGCGAGCGCTTGCAGCGCGGCGGCCGAGGCCACCGGCGCGCGCTCCGAGGCGGGCCTGCGCAGGAAGGCATCGAGGTGCCGGGCGGCGACTGCGTCGCCCGACATGGCCGCGAAGAGCCCGAGCGCGAGATGCGCCGCCGGAAGCTCCGGCATCGCCGCT